>JAUSPM010000057.1 GCA_030655675.1 Methanosarcinaceae archaeon
TTCCGCAATTTTGTTGGTGAATGCCCAATCCGGTATCAAACTTGAATCTTTTATGCAAGAAATAACCTCTACCGCGAACACGATTGGAACCGTGGTGGGATAATAGTGACATTGAATTCTGATGGGACTTGGTGACGGTCTAAATCGCCACCCGACTTATTCGAATCACTTTTTCAACTTTACATTCAAAAACGTGATCAATACACAAAAAATATATCACGATCAATGCCACAGTTAAATTTTGACATAATCTAATTTTTTCTAAAATCTACCTCAACTACGACGCATCATCACTGCACCAAAAAATCCATCTGTATTATGGATATGCGGCATTGATCTGAAAAAACCCTCATCTGTTACGAATCTTTGGAATACATTCGGGTCTATCTCCAGAGGCGAGACCAGATAAAAGTCCGTGTTCTCATTAAGAAAATCGCGCACAACTTCTTCATTCTCTTCAAGGCTTATTGTGCATGTGGCATATACTAACCTGCCACCTGGTTTCACAAAGATGCTGTAATCCCTGAGGATATCTTTTTGTATAAAAGATAACTCAATGACATCTTTATTTGTCAATCTCCATTTTGAATCCGGGTTCCTTCTAAATACTCCCATTCCGGAACATGGCGCATCAATGAATACACAGTCGGCTCTGCTTCTATAATCTTCCAATCCCGCGATTTCCATGGTAATTATATTTGAAGCGCCGGAACGGTTTGCACGTTTTCTTAAGTTCTCAAGTTTAGCAAAATGCACATCCGAAGCGATCAGAGTTCCCTTATTATCCATTAATCCTGAAAGGAACAGGCTTTTCCCTCCATTTCCGGCGCATGCATCTATTATACATTCTCCAGCCTTTGCTGCGGTGAGCAATGTAATAAGCTGGCTGCCTTCATCCTGCACCTCGAAATCCCCATTTCCAAATGCTTCCGTTTTGAATATATTTTCTTTCTTATCAACAATAAGACCAAACGGTGAAAACAGCGTAGGTGAAGCAGAGTAACCTGCTTTTTCCAATGAGGTCTTAAGGGATATCAGGTCAGTTTTCAGTGTGTTCACCCTTATAGTCAATGGTGGCACAAGATCATTTGCCTGGCAAAGTGCTTCGACTTCCTCAAATCCCCCTAACTCAATAGCCCATTTTTCGACAATCCATAAAGGATGTGAATGATAGGTTGAAATGTAATCGATTGGAGTTTTATCCCTGTCAGGAAAAATAACATTATCTTTATTTCTTAATATTCCCTCAACTGTTCTTTTTATAAAACCACTGAATCTGGTATTTTTTGCAGACAACGCAACAGCATTATTGATCACCCCGATTGCTTTCACATCCTTGAACAGCGCCTGATATGTGCATATCCGAAGTATGTTGAGTGTATTCAGATCAAGGCTTGAGATCACGGCACTTGACGCATTTTCGATTATATAATCGATCCTTGACCTGTGGCGCAATATCCCATATATAAGCTCAACTACCGCTGCTTTCTCACTCGATGAAAAATCTTCGTGCTTAAAGAGCTTACTAATAGGCATGTCGGCGTATTTATTGTTTGAAATTATTGAGTTCAGAAGCTGAAGGATAGAAAAGTAGGTTTTCTGTCTTACAAGTCCGGTTATGCTTTTTTGTGGTTCCACAATGCGCCTTATGTGTAAATATTATTTAACTATATTTAATGCAGTAATGTCCTCTCCTCAATCTTTCAATCCATAATTTCTTTTCTCAAAAGGACATATGCAAGACCAATTCCTGCGACACCATACATAATGAGCGGCATCAGGTATCCTGCAAGCATATCAAAACCTTCCTGGTAGATCAGGACAGACTCAAGCGCCTTTATGCCCATTGTTATAGGAAGCGCACTACTCAGATTTACCATCAATTGCGGCATGGTCTCAAATGGGAAAAACACCCCGGACAGGAACAGCATCGGAATACTGAGCACAAGTGAGAGCAGCATAGCTGTATTCTCTGATTCGGCAAATGTGGCAAGCGCCATTCCGATCCCGATAAATGCTCCCGAATAAACCAGGATCACAAGGAACAGCTCTCCAAGCTGGCCTGTGGGGATAACTATCCCGTAAAACAGGTATGCGATAACAATAAGAATGAATCCCTGCAAAAATGCGATCAGTATAAGCGCAGCTGTCTTCTCAAAAAGGAATCCTTCAAGGGAAATAGGTGTAAGAAGCGTTCGTATAAGCGTCTTTTTTGACCTTTCCTGAACAATTGTAATGGAGGCAAGCAAAAACGATATGAACATCAGCACAATCGAAATTATCCCTGGCATCAGGAAATCAAGATATGACCTTCCTATGAACACAGACTCTTTTTCAAGTTTAACAGGCGCGGCAATGAACCCAGGGGACGTAGATATCACTTCATCAAGCACATTTTTTGTCTGGTCTATATCAGACGCAAGACTCGCGGTGCTTTTTGCCAATTCTGATGCAAGCCCATTCATCTGTATAGAAACGCCTTTTGACTGGTTATTAACCTCTCCAAGTGTATAGATAGCAGATTCGATATCTGTGATATTCCCATAGATATTCGATATCTCACCATCGTAATTTGTTATCGACTCCTGCATACTTTGAAGCCGCAATTCAGTTAGGTTCAATTTCTCATGCAATTGTGAACTTGTTTGTGCCACATTGGCGAGATTGTTGTAAAGAGATCGTATGTGCCCTGTCCGCTCAAGCAGAAGTGCTCTTGAATCCTTTATCTGTTGTATGGTATTTGCAAGTGAGACACATTGCGCATTTTCTGGGTTTACACAGGTAGAGTCATAAGTAGCCTCCAGGGTTGTCTGGATGGAAAGCAAGGAAACGTCTGCTGAATCTATGCTATCAATAACGAACTTTAGATCATCACGTAATTCTGTAGAATCCTCGTAGATAGATGTCACATTCCTGTCAAGTTCATGTATCTCTGCCTGGGTGACAGATATATCAAAAGCAGTTCGATTGAGGTCTTTTTGCATCAATTCCATTGTATGTTTCATTATTGCTACGGATTCATTCAGGTTGGACACATTTATGCTGTCCATTGATACCAGCACATTCTGTGTACTCCGGTTCAGGTCTGAGATGCTTCCATTGATCAGCAGGATACCATCTTTCAATGGTATCAATTGAGATTCCATCACTCCAAGATTTGTCCATAGTTTGCTTATGAAACCAAACGTAAGTTCATATGACATCTTCTCAGTGGTAGTAATAAACACAGTGGAGATAATTGGAGCTATCTGGACCCTTGAATTATCAAGATACAACCGCAAAGTTTCGTTCTCATTTCCAGGAATGAATATCCCTGCGCTGTACTTTCCTCTTCTTACACCCTCTTTGATGACCTCTGAATCGTTTGTGTCCTCCATGATAAGGATGAACATATTGCTGTTGTTGAGATCTTCTATCATCTGGTTCCCGTACTCGAGATCTCCGCCCACCCCAAGTTTTACATTTGTGAGTCCTTTATCGTCTGCTCCTGAAAATACTGAACCTATGAGTATCATGATCAGGACCGGGGCTATGAATATCAATAGCAATGTTTTTTTGTGCCTGCTGTATGTCAGAAGATCTTTTTTTAGGACTGTACCTATTGTCAATGCCATGCCTCCCCTGCCGCATGTATAAACACATCTTCAAGAGTGGGCTTTGTAGTATCTACGGTCTTTATTTTCTCCCCATGTAAACTGAATATCTCAAGGATCATATCAACCGACATCTCGTCTTTAAGGGTTATCTTTAATCCTTTTTCAGAGGCGATGCATGAATGAATGGTATCATTTTTTTCAATCTCAGATATAAGGGTATGATAATCCCCTGGTTCACTTGTTATCTGGATAATGTGCTCTCCTGCTTTGCTCTTAAGTTCCTGTGGTTTTCCTTCGACCACGATGGTGCCCCTGTTCATTATCAGGATCCTGTCACACAGCAGGTCCGCCTCTTCCATATAATGCGTTGTGATAAGAATTGTCGTTCCTTCTTTATTCACACTTCTTATGGTGTCCCACAGGGCTTTTCTCGATACCGGATCAAGCCCTACACTTGGCTCGTCAAGGATTAGCATCTCTGGCTTATGAATGAGGGCGCAGGCAATATTTAGTCTTGTTTTCATGCCCCCCGATAGTACGGCAGCCCGATTATCTCTTTTTTGTGCAAGTTGCAGCAGATCAAGTATGGCATGGCTCCTTCTTTTGATCTCAATTGTTGAAACGCCGTATAATGAACCAAAATAATGTAGGTTCTCAGCAACGGTTAGCTCATCATAGAAACTGTTCTCCTGCGGGACCACTCCGATAATAGAAAGCACTTCTTTTCTATCAGACACAACATCAAGGCCTGAGATATATGCGTGACCGGCAGTGGGTCTTGATTGGCAGGATAAAACCTTTATAAGAGTTGATTTGCCAGCTCCATTTGGTCCCAGAAGGCCAAAAATTGTCCCCTTTTCAATATTTAGGGAAACATCATTTACGGCAGTGAAATCCCCATACTGTTTAGATAGTGAGCGAATCTCTATTATGTGTTCCATATTGTTCTCAAATTATTGATTAAATTGTGGACGCAGGAATAAATTATTATGTACCCAAATGATTTATGCAGATCATTGTATCCCACGCAATCGTACAATATATAACCTGATATTATAATGACTTTGTTAGATTAATATATCGCTTTTAATAGTGATACATTTTCCAGGATGATTTTAATAACTATACTACGCAGCAGAGTTGCAGGGTATAGTTATTAAGATCGAAATAAGAGATCAATTCGCTTATCCTTTAAACCAACTCTAAATTTCAGGTTTACAATATCCGGTTATAACATTACAATACGCCTGATTCACAGAATCGATCATCTCACGATCATTTCGCACAACAGCAAAACCAAGTGACATAGATACGTATTCCGTTAAGTCATACACCATAATTGAATCATCACTATCATCATAATTCATACCGGCTTCCACAAGATTCTGCATGCACCCGGGACAATTAGTAACTATCACATCACAACCCATGTCCTTTGCAGTTTCGATCTGTAATGAAGCAAGTTTAAGGGACTCGGAAGGATACGTTGCCCTCACACTCCCGCCAAAACCGCAGCATTTTGAACTTTCGTGACTCTCGTTAACAAGATGTGTGCCCGGCATACTCGAAATAACATCCCTTGGCTCCTCATAGATACCAACACTCCGCGTAAGATGACATGGATCCTGATAGAACACCCTGTGGTCCAGCACTTGTTGCGGCACGATCTTCTTTTCCTCTATCAATCGCTTGAGGTACTGTGACATCTGCAAAACCTCAAAACCCAAGTCACCAAAAACCCTTGGATACATGTCTGCAAATGCGCGATAACATCCCGGGCATGATGTGATTAGCGTCTTCGCACCTCTTCTCTTGACCTCAGCGACATTCTTCCGCCCCATCTCTTCCATCAACTCCCTATTCCCGCTTCCTGCAGACACCGCGCCGCAGCAGTGCGACACGCCGCTAAGCACAGTGTAGTCTACGCCCGCGCATTCCAGAATATTGATCGTAGCGGCGGCAATGCTTGTGTTTATGTAGCCAGCGGCGCAGCCCGGATAATAGACAACCGCCCCCTCATCTTTATTCTCAAGAAATACCGCCGGCTTGCTGATACTGGACATTGCAACAAACAGGTTGTTGCCGGAACAGGGATCTACAATTGTGTGCTCTTCCCTCATGCCATGTATTTTAACCCAACTCGCTCGTGCAGTTGTTATGAGTTTTTTGAGACTCAAATCCTCAGGGCATGCCTGTACGCACAAACCACAGGTCAGGCACCTGAATATATCTTCGCTTGTGACTTGCTCACAATTGCCGTCCAGATAACTGCATAACTCATCAATAAGATCAATATTTCTGTACATGGGACAGACTTCGATGCACATGCCACAGTGTGTGCAATGTTCATTGTATTGCTGAGTCAGTGTCATTGGTAATCCAACTGTTGTTGGGTATAAGTAGATTTTGACAGTTCATTACGAAAAAGGCAACCACATAACGCATGAAAATCTGGTAAAAGAAATGGGACCTTTTGTTCCAGATATTAAAAAAAACGGTGCTACTACACACGCGTAGCGTGGCGCTGTCCTACACCACTGCCCTGCAGGCACATTGAAGTTTTGTATTTGTATATATGTTATAAGATTGTTGCATAAATGAGATTGTTCGATCTTAAACTAAAACAATGCGACCGCCCGCGGGCGGCACGTTCCATACATACTAAATTGAATAATCTAAATCGTTAGCAAACAGTGTACGAGAAAATCCTCGCTATGCTCGGATTTACTCGAACTATATGTTTATAAAACATATACTATTAAAAATTGTGGAATGCACTAGAAGCAATTAAAAATTCGATGTGTATATAGGGTAACGCTGCGCATGCGCGGATTGTAGTATCGT
>JAUSPM010000060.1 GCA_030655675.1 Methanosarcinaceae archaeon
TCAATCGCCATCTGCACATTCCACAAGTTTTAATAAATGTTTTGCTAACTATTTAGTTAATTCAAATTGGCATGGATGGAACGTGCCGCCTGCAGGCGGTCGCACTGTTTTTGGTTTCAAATCGAATCATTTCATTTGCGATGTCATTTTAAAACAGCTATACAAATACTATATTTTTTATATAAAAAAACTGACCCTCAAAAAAACCAATCGAAAATCATGATGATCGAGTATCCTGATGATGCCCTAGAATTCTATTCCGACTGGTCCATGACTGCATCCACACTTATCTCATACATCCATAAGGCGATTGGAAAAACAAAAACCTAAATTTAGGCGCTAAAAAGAGGTGCGATCAAATCATCCACTTTACAAACATTTTTAATAAATTCATGCAGACAATATGAGTTCGGAGTGAATACTATGTGTTAAAAACCACTCCTTATTATTCCATCACTTTGATTATTTGATAGTACATATTACGAAGTTTATCTTCAACAAAGCCCTATCAAACGCTTTTTAGCAAAACAAATTGCCCCCCAGATCATTCCTTAAGCAAAACCAAAATTCTCCGCGTAAGGCTCTTATGAACCTTCTGCAAATAAGTCTCCGCCACCACAAACCCGGCATCGCGGGCAAAACAGTCTACAGGCTGCTCGGATACCACGATAGCGATTTTCCCGCTCTTAAGCACCCGGTACATCTCAGCAAAGGAATGCGCGTACAGGTGGTCAAGCGACTCTGCTCTTATCGTAGCCGAACGCCCATACGGGGGGTCGGTCACGATCGCATCCACACATCCATCCACAAGCGGAATTCTGCATGCATCGCCCACAAAAAGCGAATAATCAGGCAAGAACGCTTCAAGGTTCATTTTCGCACCGCCTATGATCTTTTCCTGCACATCAAGCCCCATCACATCTGCTCCGACAAGTCCAGCTTCTACAAGTATCCCGGCAGTTCCGCAGAACGGGTCAAAAAACAGATCACCCTCTCCGGCTTTTGAAAAGTTCACAAGTGCACGTGCCATTCTCGGCATAAGCACACCCGGATAGAAGAACGGTTTTTTCTGTGGCGACCGTGCCTCATATGCACTGCGGTCAACCGATGCAACGATCGAGCCGAACACACACCGCTCAGTCAGTATGAGGCGAAACTCAACATCAGGGTTTTTCATATTTGCACTGTACCCTTTCCTGTAAATGCTGCCTCCAACCCTGCCTTCAAGATTCGCACCATTGATACGAGTATTGTGCTGTATCCGTTTGGCACGGACAACATAGGTCTCGCCTGCAACGATATGTTTCCCGATATCAAACTTTTCAGCCATCTCGATAATTGCATCAATATCAGTGTCGCATATTCCTGCGACCTTTACAATATGATGGGAAAATGCCAAACGCTCTGCAACCCATTCCATTTTTTTATCAATGATATCGGTGCTGCAATTAGTGCTATCAATTTCATCAATGCCATCAATACTACCAATGCCATCAATATCCACAACAAGACACTGGTCAAAAAACGCATGCTCACTGTACACTGCACCCATAATATCAAGACATGCAAGAACCTCTGCACGCGGCAAGGTTCCGTGCTCTCCGGATAGTTCAAAAGCGTATAACATCAGAATAGGTTAATGAAAAAAGACTAGAACATTAGTTCAAGGGCATCTCTGCCATTCATCTTGATATCTATACCAAGATCAATTGCTGCCTGTGTTGCACCAACAACCTGTGCTTCCAGCACATCCTCAAAAGTGCTGACACCTCTCACCCGAACTGCAACATCGCCAAGTGTATCTGCCATATCAATATCAAGGTAGCCGCACATAACAAATCCCTTATCTGCCTTTATTACAATAAGCGGAGCGTTTTGCATCTCAAACTTCAGGCCGAGTGCAGTGCCATTCTCAAGTGTAATCTGTTCTACGATCATATCCTCAAATTCCATTTCAATTTAGATTAATGTTTTGGGCGTACATCTAGTTTTTTGAGTATTTCATCGATGAAATTATATGACTCTTTGGGTATGGGTGTTTTCTCAACTTCGTACGGCTTTGATGTCACATTATCTATCGATTCCACAGCAGTCGTTTTATGAGTCACATTTTCTATATAACTAATAGTGACCTCGCTCTCAAAACCAACTGTACCTATGAGCGTTGTGATACTATCGTGTACAATTGTTGTAGTATTCTCAATTCCCTTTGTTGATGTAACATAAATTCCTGCAGGAAATGTGGTCGTCATATTTGTTTCAGGTTCGGCAAGGAACCAGATGTTTGTACCAAGTTCTGTCAGTGATTTGTCAAAAGAATACATGACCGTGTAATAATTGGTGGCCTCGCCACGTTCGTAAACTATCCCAAGCGCATTTTCGGATACGGACGAGTCGATCTCTTGCAAATGCACATTACTGGACGAATCATTGATCTTGACATCCATATCTTTCATGATAGAATCATAAAATGTTTTCCTTATAACGGAATCCACCTTTAACAATTCCCATGCACTGACATAGCCATCATCATTCCCTAAATCTGAATCGATGTAACTCTTATAGAACACAAAATTCTCTTCCGTGTACTGTTCCGTATATTCCCATGTCATGCCATGTGTATCCACTGTAATATTATTCTCCCAATTGAAACCTGCAAATGCCGGTGTTACTGTGAACGATAAGGCAATGGTAATCGTAGCCGCCATTAAACAAATGATTCGCATGGATTTCATAATTCACGTATTCCCAATTGGTTATTTAGTAAGGATCTCACAACCATCATCTGTCACAATGACCGTATGCTCGGCCTGAGACACAAGTCCGCCTTCAACTTCTTTTAGGACCGGGTACGACGCCACAATACCTGCTCTCTCAAGTTGTATCAATGCAAAATCGAGTTTTTCAGGTTCCAGCCATCTCTTTGCAAATGGCAGTGTCTTGTACTGCTCCATCTGTTTCAGGAGTTTTCTTGCCGCAGGCAACCGAACCGGTCTGTTCCCAATAACATGATATATTTCTGCCCATGAACCATCTGATACCTTTCCGGCACCATCTGTTGCAAAGGGTTCGATAGCAATAATATCTCCTTCACTGAGGATAACCCCGTGATCGATGTGTCTGTTTGGGATACTTGGCGGATAATGTGCGTAATACTGTGCAAGTCCATGTCCGGTCAGGTTTGATATCGGTTTAAGGCCATATCCTGTGATAGTATCCTCAATAATTGCCCCGATTTCCTTTGTATCAATTCCGCTCTTGATAATATCGATCGCTGCGTAAAGTGCATCTTCTGAGGCTTTCACGATATCGGGATTGCCTGAGAGGTCAATGGTCAGGGCTGCATCGGCAATGTAACCGTCTACATGAACCCCAAGGTCCATTTTTATCATGTCTTTTCCAAACACGGACTCATCACCGGCAGCTGGAGTTGCATGTGCCGCTTCATCGTTGCGTGAGAGATTGCATGGAAATGCAGGCTGACCGCCAAGTTCAATGCTCCTCTGCTCAACGAAATTTGCAACATCAAGAATTCTGGCACCGACCTTGATCTTGTCCTTTGCCTCCGTCCTGACCTGCGAAAGTATCTTTCCGGCAGTTCTGTATTTTTCAATGATCTCCTCGATTTCCTGAACTTTATCTGTCATGTGTTACCTCGTAATTATAAGTTGTAAGTTGTAAGTTATAAATTGTAAAATAATACTTAATTGTTGTATCAAACCTATACTACAAAGTTCTTTTCGAATTTTGTCAGATTCCTGTATCCATCCTTTGTGACAACGACCAGATCCTCAATACGAATTCCTCCCAACTCAGGATCATACAATCCAGGCTCGATCGTAATGACGTTGCCCTCCTCCAGCACAGAATCGTTATCCCCTACATTTGGATGTTCATGTATATCAAGACCGACACCATGCCCTGTGGAGTGTATGAACCCAACTTTTGAATCGTTCCGAATGGTATCATATCCCAATTCTTCGAATGAATCGCAGACCGCATTGTGTATATCGCTACAAAGAACGCCGGATTTGATTAACTTAAAAGCCGCATCCTGTGCCGCAATAACTGCAACATACATGTTGCCCAGTTCTTTGGACGTTTCTCCCTTTAACACTGTACGGCTCATATCTGCAAAGTATCTGCTCTTTTTATTCCGCGGGAAAATATCGATGACAATTGGCTCATTTGCCATTATCACACCTTCGCCTTCCCAGTGAGGATTTGCAGATTTTTTACCGCAGGCAACGATCGTGCTGTCTGCCTCACATCCCATGTCAAGAAGCGTATGTTCGATCTCTGCACGCACAATTTCAGATGTCAGGTTGTAACCATTGTGATACAGGACACCATCTGTTACAATGGCGTTCTTTATCATATCAATTGCAGACTGCATTGCTTTTTCACATGCATCCTGAACAGATACGATGTATTCGATCTCAGTCTCATCCTTTTTCATCCGCATCTCACGTAATGGGCTTTTGATGGGTATGACTGTAAATCCCTCTTCTTTGAGAGATTGTGCCGTAAATAGCGGAAAATGACGCGGAACTGCTATCTTCCTGATGTCTTCCTTTTGCAACAGTTCTGCAAGACAGTCAACATACCCAAGCGCAGGATCGCCTCTTGCTTTCACTTTTGACTTGTAGTCATATTCATTAGTTGTGCGTATGTCAGATATCCGTGATTCCATCTCTGCGCGCCTGCGTTCCATTTCTGAGAGCAGGAGAATCTCATCGCCATCTTTGGTTTGCAGGTATGTGAAGGAATCTGATGCAAAGAACTTTGTTGCATAATACATATCAGCATCATGCGAATCCCCGATCATCAGGAATGCGTCTGCTTTGTTCTTGATTATCGATGAAGCGATATCGAGGGATGTTTTTGGCTTTGTCATTAACTTTGATTTGTTGTTAATAGTACAAATCAGTTATCGATGCAGGATGTATTCCTACTTTAATAAATTATATTGGCGGGAAACAGTATCTGTAAATTCGAACTCGTTAATCAGGCTTCAGCCGCTTCTTGTTCGTTCAGTCTCTTGTAAACATTTCTCATCAATATATCTTTGACCTGGGTTTCAAACTCTTTGTCATCCATTATCCTTGCAAATATTTCTTCATTTTGACCCATGCGTGCGACCAGTTTCTTTATGAAAAGGTCGTCAAAACCAAACTTGAAGTTGTTGATTGTGTTACTCTTTGCCTGTTGTGATAATTTCTCATCTGCTACAAGGTCTTCTTCAATTTGCCCAAAGAATAGCCAGTCAGCATCTGTAAAATTAGTTCCAAAACGGTCATTCAATATTTTGATTATCTCTGAAAGATGAGCGAGTTCTTCTTTTTCTTTCCGCATACCTGCCTCTGAGGCAGATTCCAGTTCACCGTCTTCATTTTGAAGTAAAATGGAACCTTCGCTTATTTTTTCAAGCCTGTAATACTCCAGTGCAACTTCGTCATCGAGTTTAAGGATGTCAGAGATATCCTTTCTTGGCAGTTTTTTCAGAAGCATACGGCCGTATGCATACAGTTTTTCCAGATCAATGTCTTGAAATGGCATTATCTGGGACAGGAAGGAGTAAAGTCTTGTATATACCGTTAGTGTGTGTTTAAAGTCTTCCTGCTCTTCTTCTTTTTCGATGCCTTTGTAGCGGTCAACAGCCGGATCTATGAAAGCATTGAGTCTGGCACTGTCTTTTTTGTTATGTGTTCTGCTTGATCGGAAGAATACGTTACAGAAATTATCGACTTCCGATTGCCAGAATATTTGTGTGGCTTCCAGCCTGTTTTTGAGATCGTAGAGAAGATTGGGGTCTGTACTTTCAGTTAATGAGGTTTGCTGGTAGTATGGCTGGAATGATTCGAGTATGTCATCTTTGTTATTGACAAAATCGAGAATAAATGTTTCTTCTTTGCCCGGATATGTCCTGTTCAATCGTGAGAGTGTCTGTACGGCTTTGACACCGGAGAGAGCTTTGTCGATGTACATTGTGTGAAGAAGTGGCTGGTCAAATCCGGTCTGGTATTTTTCAGCTACCAGAAGTAATTGATATACTTCGGTGTTGAATTTGTCAGGTAGTTCTTTTTCACTAAATCCGTTCATTGCCGGTTCTGTGAATGAATTATTATAATCGTCGGTCACGGTTCCTGAAAATGCAACGAGTGCTCTTATGTCGTTGTATCCCTTTTCATTTAGATATCTGTCAAATTCCTGTTTGTATTTGACTACATGAAGGCGTGAGGATGTTACGACCATTGCCTTTGCCCTGCCGCCAATCTTTTTCATGGTTACCTGGCGGAAGTGCTCGATCATTACCTCTGTTTTTTGTGCAATATTGTGGGGGTGCAGGGATACGAATCTTGCGACTGCACGTTTCGCTTTCTTTTTGTTGAGATCAGGGTCTTCTTCTATAGTCTTTGATATCTCGAAAAAGGTCTTGTAGGTGACATAGTTCTTCAGCACATCCATAATGAAGCCTTCTTCTATTGCCTGTCGCATTGAGTAAAGATGGAACGGGAGTTTTTTCCCGTCTGCGTTTTCTGTGCCGAATACATCCAGAGTCTTTGATTTTGGTGTTGCTGTGAATGCATAGAAACTCAGGTTCTTCTGTGGCCCTCTTGATGCCATGACCTTTCGTATTTGATCTTCAGAATCGTCGTCATTGTCAGTTTCGGCATCATCAATTCCGTTGTTATTGTTGTTGTTGCTGTATCCTTTTTCCCCCTCATATTTTTCACTGTTTTCTTTTGAGAGGTTTTCCATGTCAATTACTGAAAGTGCTTCTTTCATCTTTTCGGATGATTTGCCTCCCTGTGAACTGTGTGCTTCATCCACGATGACGGCGTAGTTTCGTGCGGGCATGTCATCGATCTTGTCGATTATGTAGGGGAATTTCTGTAATGTGGTAATGATGATGTTGGTTCCGGTACTCAGTGCGGTAGCCAGTTGTTTTGAATCCTTGTCGATCTTCTGGACAACGCCCTGTTTGTGCTCGAACTGGTATATGGTGTCCTGCAATTGTTTGTCAAGCACCCGCCTGTCTGTTATGACGATTATAGAATCGAATACCCGTTTTTCATCTGAACTGTAAAGGGATGAAAGATGATATGCCAGCCATGCAATGGAGTTGCTTTTGCCACTACCTGCGGAGTGCTCGATGAGGTAGTTCTTACCTGCACCGTGCAGTTTCGTATCCTGTGAGATCTTGCGTACCACATCAAGCTGATGATATCGCGGAAAGATCATACTTTCCTTTTTGACACTTTTATCTCCAATGTCGTATTTTTGCACCTGCAAATGTAGGAATCGCCCGATTATATCAAGCCAGCTATCTTTTTCCCACAATTCCCAGAGGTAGGCTGTCCTGTATCCATCAGGATTGTGCGGATTCCCTTTTCCCCCGTTGCATCCTCTATTAAATGGCAGATATTTTGTGGCCTTGCCTTTGAGCTGTGTTGTCATATACGCTTCATCGGTATCCACAGCAAAGTGTACAAGTGCCCTTTTCTTGAACCTGAATAGCAACTCATCGGCATTCCTGTCAAACATGAATTGCCGCTTTGCATTCCCCACATCCTGACCTGTAAACTGGTTTTTGAGTTCAACCGTTGCCACCGGAAGTCCGTTTAGACTTAATAGCATGTCAATTGAGTTCTCATTCCTGAGGCTGTATTTGACCTGTCTTGTAACTGTCAGCCTGTTTAGCCCATACAACCTCTGTGTATCTGGATTAAGCCCGCTTGCCGGCTTAAAATACGCCGCAGAATAGCGAACCCCATGATCTGTGAACCCGTTTTTCAATACATCCAGCATCCCCCTGTTATCCATCTCATCCACCAGCCGGCGCATTACCTTTGACTCAGCAGCATCACCATGAATAGAAACCGACTTTTCCCACTTGTCCGGTTGCGTCTCCTTAAGAAATCCAAGCAGCACACCCTTATCCAGAGCAAGTTCACGATCAAATCCGGCAGGGTCACCTTTTATGTATCCTCCATTTTCAAGAAGGTGGCTCTCTATGGCTTCCTCAAAGGCTTTTTCCGTGTGAATTTGCGTTGCTGTCATTTGTGTGCTCCCTGATGCTTCGGGTTAGGTGGTTATTTTGATGTAGGAATTTCGTGTTGGTTTCGCAGGTCAATTTTTCCTGTTACTGCTTCGGATATTAGGGCGGTGCGGTATTCTTTCAGGAGGGTGATTTGGTTTTGGATTATTTCTATATCGGTGTCGATTTTGGCATTTTGGTGATTTAAGAAAATGGCGATGGATTGTTGTTCAGAGATTGGTGGAAATAAAAAAAGTGAATTATCTATTGTATATTTACCGATTCCGAATCGTGTAATCCCATTGGCAAGCATCTCAAATTGATCACGGATGCCGTTTGAGGTAAATGACCAGAACAGATAATTCCCATAAGTATCTTTATTAGGACGAATGCGTGCAAGATGGTAACCACAGACTATACCAGATAAAGACTCTGGTACAAATGCAGGCACAGCGATATCATTCGGTGACTCTGAATCTTTCGTTATAAGAACATCACC
>JAUSPM010000063.1 GCA_030655675.1 Methanosarcinaceae archaeon
GGTTGATGCATGGGGTTTTAGGTATTTGAATGTGCACTGACATTTCATCAGATAAACAAATACTATATTTTTAGCCATGGGTTATTGATATTGCTTTTTTTTTGGTTTCGTGCATGTGATGTGTTCTTGTTTCGGACTCAAAAGAATTTAAAACACGCGGTGATGCATTTTGATGCACAAATTGTGCGGGATTGAGGTTTGCACGGTTTTGAAGTCCGGGTAGATTCGCTGCATGGGTAAAAAGTATACCAGATGGAATATATTCCATGTGGAATACTTTTCAAGAGTATTATTTTAGAAGACTCTTTACCTTTGGAATTTGCTTTTCTGTAACAAGAATAATATTTTCATTTTTTGCATATTCGGTCGCCTGTTTAGTGAATCCGCGTCTGCTTATAAAAATGAGTTTTTTGGTTTTTTCTGAAAATTCCGATCTTGCTATTTTTGCCGAAAATTTTTCGAACTCCTTGTAATCAGTCTCTTTTGCGCGCCATTTGATCTCAAATATATAAACAACATCGTCTTTTTCACCTACAAGGTCAAACTCGACCCCGTTTTCCAGATATTTGTCAAGATGGATGTCGAGGGACTTTTCAAGAACATACTTTAATTCGTATTCCTTCGCAATGCCCAGTTCAGTCGAGGCTTTTTCGAATTTTGCCTCAATATCGCGCACCATATCCTCTATGACTCTTTTTCCAGGCATGGCATCGAACTCTACTCCTTCATATACATTCATGATCCAGTATCGAAAAACAGGATCCCTGAAATAATAAAGATTGTTTTCTTTCACTATGAGGTCAATGTCAACGAGGCGTTCGAGCATGTTTCTTGTGACCCCATTCTCGCGTTTGATGGAATGTGCAATTTCTGAAAGCCTGCGACCGTCTTCTTTTGCTAGTACCCGCAGTATTGTTTTCATAAGTGCATCTCCGCGTACTCTGGACATGCTGCTTTCAAAAAAGTACCTGCACATCAGGTTTATGCTTCCGTTTCGAAGCAATGTTTCAAGTGCAAATGCTTTCTTTACGCCGGCGGAATTTGTTTCACCGAGTTCGTTCATACGTTCGCAGATCGAATATATGTAAAATGGGTGTCCAAAAGACAATTCATGGATTTTACCAAGCGTGATTTGGTTCTCGATTCCCGTTATTTTCTGTGCAAGTTCAATACTCGCCTTTTTCTCAAAATACGCTACTCTTTCAACCCTGAACTGTGCAAAAAGAGGGGAATCTGCCTCGCCGAATATTTTTTCAAGCATCCGTATGGCAGACCCTGCAACCACGTAATGCGTTTTTGATTGGGTTTGCAAAACAGAGCGGAACAATCCAATGGTGTCTCGTATTTGTGGAAAATTGTCAATGTCTTTTATTCGCTGGAATTCATCCAGCATAAGTATTATTTCAAAATCCTGCTCTTTTGCAAGTTTTTCAGGAAAATCGAATGCCAATTCTAGCAATAACCTTTGGTTTGGTTTTGCTTTGTCAAGTTCATCAAACATCGTGTGTACGGTGTCTCTTACAGCCGTACTTTCTACATCAGCGATAATTTTTATGAGGTTGTTAATATCGAGATAAGGCGCAATGTTCTCATCATTTCTTAACCAGCGCACGATCTGCCCTACATATTGAACAGCGAAAAATTCAGGTGTGGTGTCCAGACGTTCAAAATCCATATAGACCGCAAAGACTGTATCACGATTAATTCTTGAAACGTATTCTTTCAGAATGAGACTTTTGCCAATTCTACGCAACCCTATAAAACATATATTTTTGCTAAAACCGTCTATTATTTGCTCGGTATTTCTTTCAAGCAAAGCAAGTTCAACTGTCCGGTTAGTGAAAAGTTTACGCTCTTTTGTGGGATATATCGTTTCAACTGTTTTGGTAGTATTCCGCATAGAATATATCCTATGTGGTATACTTTTATATAATTTGCTGTTTGCGGCATCTATACTAAACAATATCTGCTTTTTGTGACTTTCTGCCACAGAGAACACAGAGAGCACAGAGAGCACAGAGAACGTAGCAACATTCCCTCTGTGTACTCTGTGCGCTCTGTGGCTGTAAGGTATAGTTCTAAATTATACTTGCGGAGTAGTATGCATCTCATTCATTGCAAGGTAGGCGGCATGTCTGATGAAGGTGATCTTTGTTTTGAATGGCGAAAAAAGCGCGCAGGTTGATGCACAGGGTTGAATTATCCATCCGGCGCGCCCTCAAGTGTCATGGGTGCGGGGTCTGTGTTGGAAACTGTCCGAATGATGTGATATCTATTGAGGATGGGTGGCTGTTATCGGGGATGGTGCGTGCATTGTGGGAAATGTATTGAGGTCTGTCCGGTTGTGAAGTTCGGGTAGGGCGGCGGCTCTTTTTTTGTTTGTGGATTTAACTAAAAACAATATGACAAACGCCGCAGGCGGCACATTCCGTCATTAACGAACAGATGAGCGCATACAATCGGTTGTTTATGTCTGCCTCATGCACGTAAATGGTTACATTTTGTAATCGTTTCCCTGCATCCAATTTTCAGTCGGTGACAATTTGTCACCGATAAAATCATCAAATGTCATTCCGTCAACAAAATCAAGTATAAAGCAGTTAAATTTGCATAAATTTGGGCTTGAACGGGTGAAATGCGGTCCTTTTTGTAAATGTAAGATTAAATTTGTGTGGTATTGTGATAAAACACCACCAAAAGAGTTTAAAAGTCAGGGAAAGTTGAATGAAAGGCACAGATAGTGAAGATGACTTAAAAGGATTATTTGATGATTTGGATGTAAATTCTAATAAATTAGGAAACACGGTAGAAAAAAGGAATAAACATCTTGTTAAACTTTTAGAGTCTATTGAAAGTCTTAATCTTGGCAAATATGATGATAACACGATTGATGAAATTGTGGGTGATATTGAAGGTGCAAAATAATATGAACAATCATAAACCCAATAGCGAAATAATAATTTATCAAGCTGATGACGGTACGCCAAAGATTGAGGTGCGTATTGAAGATGAAACTATTTGGCTAACACAAGAACAGATGGCTTCTTTGTTCGATAAAGCAAAATCAACTATCAATGAACACATTAAAAACATTTTTACAGATGGTGAATTAGATGAAAAAGTGGTCATTCGGAAATTCCGAACAACCACTAAACACGGCGCAATAGAGGGAAAAACCCAGATGTCAGATGTGAATCTGTATAATCTTGATGTCGTTATTTCCGTAGGGTATCGGGTCAAATCAATACGCGGTACCCAATTTAGAATGTGGGCAACCAAACGCCTGCGGGAATATATCCAAAAGGGATTTGTTATGGACGATGAGCGTCTTAAGCAAGCCGGTGGCGGAGGGTACTGGAAAGAGCTACTTAATCGCATTCGTGATATTCGAAGCAGCGAAAAAGTTTTTTATCGCCAAATACTGGATATTTATGCCACGAGCATTGACTACAAATCGAATGCCGATGAATCTATAGTGTTTTTTAAAAAAGTGCAAAATAAAATCCATTATGCGGTTCACGGACAGACGGCTTCCGAGCTGATTTGCTCGCGTGTTGACGCAGAAAAAGAATTTATGGGTTTAATGACATTTTCGGGCGATAGACCTCATTTAGTCGATGCTGTAATTGCTAAGAATTATTTGAAAGAAAAAGAACTAAGAGCATTGAACCAAATCGTTTCCGGGTATCTGGATTTTGCAGAGCGACAAGCAGAACGGGAGATCCCGATGAAAATGAAGGATTGGGCTCTGCATTTAGACGGTATTTTGACGGCGACCGGCGAACAATTATTACAAAATGCCGGAAGCATCAGCCATGAAAAAGCCTTGGATAAAGTAAAAACCGAATATAAAAAGTTTCAGTCAAAAACCCTTTCATTGGCAGAGCGGGATTATTTGGATGTGATCAAGACCGTGCAGAAAAAGGTTGAGCAAAAAGTAAAATCTGAGAGCCGAGAAACAAAAGCCAAAGGGTAAAAAATAACAAAGGTTAAACAAATGAATAAAATTGATAAATTAATTATCGATCTTTGCCCTGAGGGTGTTGAGTTTAAAGAGTTGGGGGAAATTGCAAGTTACATACGTGGTGTAACTTACGGCAAAAAAGACGAAACACAATCAAATGATGGTTGGAAAATTTTGCGCTCAAGTCAAACGTTGCGATGGCACACCCAACCGCAGCAAAGCTGCGGAGTATAACGATTAAGATAATCCCTGTCTTCAGACATAAACGACCTCTTTGAGTATCCGCTTACCAATTCGAGGTCTTAATGCATTCTTCATTACAAGATCGACTTCAATTCCTAAAAAATCGGAAAGATAATTTTTTAGCCCCACAAATGATATGAGTCCAACGGGTTCATCGAACTCAACCAAAATATCAACATCGCTCGATTCGTTTTGCTGATCTCTGACATACGATCCAAATAATCCGATCTCTTGAACATTGAATAACTTCTTCAACTCAGATCGATGCTCAACGAGTGTTTCCTTTATACTTTCAGTTGTTTTCATGCTCTTCAATTCATCTCTAATCTTTATATACTTAACATATCCGCAAAAAATTCAGACGTGATATCTGTTCTGAATGGGGGAAGCCCGCGCGCAGGTTGATGCACAGGGTTGAATTATCCATTCGGCGCGCCCTCAAGTGTCATGAGTAAGGGGTCTGTGTTGGAAAGTGTATCGAGGTCTGTCCGGTTGTGAAGTTCGGATAGGGCAACGGCTCTTTTTTGATTTGTTGATTGAACAAAAAACAATGCGATAAACGGCGCAGGCGGTGGTAGTACCACAAGAAGCACCTTCATCGCCGCATATCGGCAGGGGTAGTTCACAATTAAACATACATGATATTCATAACTTCATTCTCTCTTTGTTTTTGCTCTCTTATTATTTGCCACATCTTTTCTTGTTTATTTCTTAGCAGAACATTTCTTGGTTCATTGTCTTTATCATATTGTTTCCGCTTGCTTGGGTCTGATAGTACTGAATAAGCTTCTGCAATTTTTTTAAACATTTCTTCAGCTTCCGGTAATTTGTTTTTGTCGGGATGATATAGCATAACCAGCCTCCGGTAAGCGGATTTAATATTTTTTTGGGATGCTTTCTTATCAACTTCCAATATTTCGTAATATAATTTTTTAGCCATGGGTTATTGATATTGCTTTTTTTTTGTTTCGTGCATATGATGTGTTTTTGTTTCGGACTCAAAAGAATTTAAAACATGCGGCTATGCATTTTGATGCACAGATTGTGCGGGATTCTATAGTTGTTATGGCTAACTGATATTTTCATGTGGTATTTGATGAGATGGAAGGGGGATTGAGGTCTGAGGTGGGTGTGTTCATTGCGGGAAATGTATTGAGGTCTGTCCGGTTGTGAAATTCGGATGAGGATTCGGTGGTGATGAAAAGTATACCAGATGGGATATATCCCATGTGGAATACTTTTCGAATAAATATAAGAATTTATTAATCATTAAATTATTATGTGTATTAATGACCAATCCATATTTAAATGAAGAAAACGGCATTGAATCTGATAAGCTATTATACGATTTCTTCAAACATTTAACAACTCTCAACACTGGTTCGATTTTGATTATTATTACATTCTGGCAAAACTATTCTGTGTCATCTGGATTAGAAGTGCTTGTGCTTTCTTTAGTAGGTTTTATTGTATCATTAATTTGTTCGTTTTTATTAATGTACATAATTGCTAATCCAATAAAACATCAAGAGTTTAATTCAATTAACATTTTTACTAGTGTTTTATCTTGTATTAGTTTTTTGTTTGGAGTCACATTGCTTACTTGTTTGGCCATATATCTAATAATTGAGATTAATTAATTCATCAATCACAACTTTTCACATAATCGACTCCCCCTCAACCCCATCCAAACCATAACACTTATACCCAATACACCCTAACTTACTCCGGTGATTTTTTTGGTTAAAAGGGCACTGCTCAGCGTATCGGACAAAACAGGAATAGTGGATTTAGCGCGAGGACTCGCGAAACTTGGAATAGAGATCATATCAACAGGCGGAACTGCAAAGATACTTCGTGATGCCGATATTGAGGTTATGGATGTTTCAGAAGTAACCGGTTTTCCAGAAATGATGGGCGGAAGGGTCAAGACCCTGCACCCAAGGATACATGGCGGATTGTTATGTGTTCGTGACAACAGCGTTCATGTGGAAGAAGCCGAGCGGGAGAGTATTGAACTTATAGATATGGTGGCAGTTAACTTGTATCCATTCGAGATTACGGTATCTAAAGAAGGAGTTGACCTTGAGGAAGCGATCGAGAATATCGATATTGGCGGACCAACACTCATCCGCGCGGCTGCAAAAAACTACACTGCGGTCACAGTGCTCTGCGACCCTAACGACTATGGTCATGTTCTAAAGGAACTGCGGTCTAGCGGGGTTGTATCTGAAAAAACGCGCCAGGAGTTGGCTGTCAAGGCATTCAGGCATACGGCTGATTATGACAGTACCATTGACACATACCTTAGCAAAGCACTGCTTGGCGAGGATGTCATGCGGTTGAAATTTACCGAAGGCACAACACTTCGCTATGGTGAGAACTGGCATCAGGATGCTAAATTCTACAAAGAACCCGGTGTGATGGGTCCATCACTTGCAAATGCAAGACAGTTGCATGGCAAGGAACTTTCATATAACAACTATGTTGATGCAGACAATGCGCTCCAGACCATCAAGGAACTTGGACATGACAAGCCTGCAGTTGCAATCGTAAAACATAACAACCCCTGCGGACTCGCAACCGGAAAAACGCTTAAAGGCGCACTTGTAAATGCATGGGACGGAGATCCAGTATCTGCATTTGGCAGCATCGTCTGCACGAATACAGTTTTTGACCTAGAGGCTGCAGAGTTTCTCAAAGGCAGGTTCGTTGAGATAATTCTGGCACCAGGATTTGAGCACGATGCGCTTGAATACCTTAAAAGTAAGAGCAAGGACCTGAGACTTCTGGAACTTCCCGAATTTAACGACGCTTTTGGTGTGGATCACACTTACAAATATGTGATCGGTGGATTGCTCAAACAGTCACGCAATGTTGGCATCTATGAAAAATGGGACATTGTTACGGAAACAACGTTCCCAGAAGAGAAACGCAAACTTGCAGAGTTTAGCCTGTATGCGTGCAAGAGCACCAAATCCAATTCTGTGACACTTGCGTATGAATATGAGGACGGATGCTTCATGCTGCTTGCAATGGGCGCAGGACAACCAAACCGTGTGGATTCAATTCGTAAACTTGCAGTCACAAAGGCGCGCGAGAACCTGAAAATCATCCATGAGCGCGAAGGGTCAGATGTGCCTTTCGATGAATATTGCGACAAAGTATTATCTGAATGTGTAATGGCATCTGATGCATTCTTCCCGTTCGATGACAGTATTATTTACGCAGACGAGAGCAACATAAAGTATATCGTATCTCCGGGCGGCTCCATCAGGGATAATGAGGTAATCGCAACAGCGAACAGGCTTGGTGTGTCACTGGTGTTTACAGGTATGAGGCATTTCCTGCATTAATGGGATATATGCTACTAATATATGTGGTGTGCATCAAATATTTAAACATCAACAGTTAATTTAAATGTGTGATCTAATATGGATTTGACAGCAATCATCAAAAAAGGGGATAAGCAATTTGTAGCGTTATGCCCGGAACTTGATATCGTCAGTCAGGGTTACAGCATTGAAGAAGCGTTAGATAACTTAAAAGAAGCATCTGACCTGTTCATTGAAACAATGGGTTTGCCTGATGATATTGAGGAAAACACCACGATCATTGCAAGATTTGAGGTGGGAACTCAGGGCAAAACTACCTGTGCTGTCGGGGCGTGAAGTTATAAATATCCTTGCGAAAGTAGGATTCATCCCTCTAAGGCAAAAGGGCAGCCATGTAATTCTTGTAAATGATATAAATGGTAATAAGAAAGCAATTAGTTGTGCCCGATCACAAAGAAGTCGATAAAGGTACTCTTCTTGAGATCATAAGGCAAGCTGGTATGACTCGAACGGATTTTTTGAAATTGATTAAATGATATGCTGTTTATTTTAAACAATAAACAGTATCATGTTAGATTGCAGTAAATTGTACTCATTTATTTCATTAGTGTGTCACTTATTTACGATTATGGGGTACTTCTTGATTAGTAGGATATATGCCACCAATGAATGTGTTATGCATCAAACATTTAAAAATCAAAAATTCAATTTGGATGCAATGTTCAAACGGGTTTATGCAAAACCATACACAACCCTTATATTCAATGCCAACATATTAGATATTGTGCGAGGTATTCCCACTAACCCCCAAATATACCCCTCCGATGCATGTGCTACATGCATCACATCATCTATACCTAAAACCCACCAAACATTCAAGTGGGATGCCTCGCCTTTTCTCTTAATTAATTAAGGATGGATTGTTTTTTATGTTTTACCCAACTTCAATATCCCACGCGCAGCCAGCACGCCAGTCGCTGCCGCGTTGACGATATCCCTTGAAAGTCCGGTGCCGTCGCCTGCTGCGAACAGGTTCTTAACACTCGTCTCCATATTGCGGTCAACCTGTACTTCCATTGCATAAAACTTGATCTCGGGCGCGTACAACAGCGTAGAATCGGATGCAACACCGGGAATTATCAGGTTTAGTGTCTCCAGTCCTTCAATAATATCCATTACAATACGATGAGGCATAGCCATCGAAATATCACCCGGGGTCACATCCTTAAGCGTATTTACCACCGAATTTCTGGCAATGCGTTTCTCTGTTGAACGCCTGCCGCGCCGAAGGTCGCCCATCCTCTGGAGAACCGGTTTTCCGCCGCCTATAGTTGTTGCAAGTTTTGCCACAGACCTTGCATACCTTGTCGTATTTTCGATCGGGTGGGTAAGTTCAACATGTACAAGGAATGCGAAATTAGTATTCTCGGATGCCTTATTTCGCATTGAATGACCATTCGTCGCAATGAAACCTTCATACTCCTCCTTCACAACAAACCCGTGTTCGTTTGTACAGAACGTTCTGACAAAATCATCATACCTGCGCGTCTGGATATGGAACTTGGGGTCGCGGTTGATATTTGTCACAGGGTCCATAATGATAGCAGGCACCTCCACCCGCACACCAATATCGATCCCGCCGTACTTTGCTTTAATCGAATGCCGGTTAACCAGTTCATTAACCCATTCACCACCAATTCTGCCAGGGGCAAGTATTGTATATCTCGACCTGATCTTCCGTCCATCCGCAAGCACAACCCCGCAGCATATGCCATCCTCTACCACAAGGTCATCCACCTTGATATTCAGTAAAAACTCAACACCTCTCGCATCCAGATCATGCTTGAAATTACCGATTACGGCCGGTGCCTTGTCAGAACCGATATGACGCTGCTTAATATCCAAAAATCTCGCACCGACAGATGCTGCCCTGCGTTTTAATTCTTCTATATCACTGCTCTTTGGATTGGATGCTTCCGTTGGTGCCCCATAATGCAGAAAAATATCATCCACATAATTGACGAGTTCCCATGCATAATCCTTATCTCCGGTAAGTTTTGCAAGATCGCCGCCAATATCAGGCCGCAGGTTCAATGTTCCGTCCGAAAATGTCCCTGCTCCCCCCACACCGCACATGATGTCGCACGGCGCACAGTGTGAACATATATTGATTGAATCCATCGAACATTTACGATGATCAATATCTCTGCCGCCATCAATAACCAGAATTGAAAGGTCATGTCCTGCCAGTTCATTTGCGGCAAACATGCCGGCCTGTCCAGCCCCTATGATGACAACATCATACTCTGCAACATCATTTTTTACACCCATAAGTACACCTCATGCCAATCCGATAATCTATCGGTTACGTTAGTAATATAAAATTGGTGTTCTTAGGATAAAATCTTATCCAGTTGATCAAGGGACACGCCGAGTTTAATCTCCTGCGCGATCCTTCGACCGGTAGAAAGATTTTCCTCTATATAATCAGAATACGGCGAGCCTGAAGGATAGAGATTGGTACCTGCAACGATACGCGCAGAAATCTCAAATACCTTGATCTGAAGGGTATCTGTAACAACAGTCTCAAGACAGAACGGACCGATCATACCGCCAAATCTTCCAAGCGACCCTTCAACTACCCTCTCACCAAGTGAAAAAATAAGTGGAAGCAGTGATTCTCTTGCAACGAGCGGCACATTCCCTGTAACAACATACGTCGGATGAATGCCTGCACCTTCAAGTTCACGCGGAGATCCTAGTCTGAATATCTCATCAGCATTGGATTCGACCCTTCGGTCCATGCTATGCATTTCAAGCGTTCCTGTGCTCAATTTATAGCCCTCGGTTCTTATGGGTGAATAGAAAAAATGGAAATAATATCTTGTACCAACTATGAATTCCTGAATTGAGTATTTTTCATTTGGGTTGATATTCTCTTTGAAATCCTCATAGTTCTTTGCAACAAAGAAACCGCGTCCACCTTTTGCACCATGATATTTTACCATTACAGGACCCTTAATATCTTTTGGATCAAGGATCTCCTTTGGCATGTGGATTCCGGCACCCTCTAACCATTTACGTTCCATATCCCGATCGGATTCCCACTCAAGAACTGCCCTATTTCCAAATGTCGGTACCGCAAGTTTTGCAAAATTATCCGTACCCATATACTCCACGAATGACCCATGAGGTATAATGATAGCGTTCTTCGCAACAAGTTCATCTACGATATTTGGAATATCGGCATAACTGTCAACAACAATAAACTCATCCGGTTTTGCCAATGGGAATGCATCGTAAAAACGCGGAGGGCTTTTTAAGCATATCCCGATCGTCCTTAAACCTTCCTTGCGCGCCCCATCGAATATCTGGAGGCTTGAGTGTGAACACACCGTCGCAATGGCCAGATTATCAGTATCATATTTTTGAAGGATGTCCGAGATTTGCTCTTTAGTTATCATTATTTAGCCCCAAAATTTTAGTTTATATTGTACGATTTGATATTTAAGGTTACGGAATCATATTTTAAAACACATTTTCAAACAAATACATTGGTATGTACAGAGGGATTGTGTGAATTAAAACTAAATCCAACACAACAACACGCCGCAGGCGGCGCGTTTCCATAAAATGCAGATCTTATAGTTGATTATCAATTGCTCATAGTTGATTATTAGAGATTGTCGGAAAAGTCCATATTTAGAGGTATTTCAACTTGTTGAATAAATATAGTGCGACGCTGCATAGCGTTTTACTTACAAACTTTGATTAGAATGTTTCGATTTTGCCACTTTTCCGACGATCTCTATTAATTATTAATTACTCATCATTGCTAACAAATATATTCATAGAATTGTTTAATTTACGCTATCGTACACACAAATATCAACAACATAGCGTTCTAGGAATGCGCGCATTTTGCGCGGTGGCCGCATTGTTTTTTTGTATTTGTATATCTGGTGCAACGTCGCGGTGCCGAGTGTTTAATGAGTCCATGATAAAAACGATTCTACCACCCGCGTGCAGCGCGGCGTTGCTCGGCATACACATCGAATTTTCAATCGCTTCCAGCACATTCCTCAATTTTTAATAGTATATGGAGATTGTCGGAA
>JAUSPM010000066.1 GCA_030655675.1 Methanosarcinaceae archaeon
AACAAATGCGCCGCACGTTTTTTTATTAATTTAAACCTTTTTATTGCACAGATTTATGTTTTCTAATTTCATCCGATAATCTTATGAATTGATATTTACTTGCAAGTTCAACATAATAGAAAATCAAGACACTTATATATCTTTGTCAAATATTTGATAACATGATTATAAGTATCTCTAATATCTTTGTAATTATTTTATTAATCATATCAGGTTTAATTACATTTGCAGTTTTATCGAATTTGATTTGGAAAAAATCATTTCATCAAATTTACGATAAACTTTCAAAACCTAATCAAACGAAGGAAAAAAAGATACAAATCATAAATCGTCTTTATGATTACATCCGGGAATTTACAAATGAAGAGATTTTAATATTCAATTTCAGATTTAATCGATTCAAATCGAACCATTGGTACAGTATAACATTTGTTGCAATTTTAATTATCTTTATATCAGCAATAATTCTATTAGAACTTCCACATTCGAATTTAATATTAATTGTTTTTTTGATATATATTGGCTATTTTTTTCCAATCATTTATATTCGGGTGAGGTTTAATAAATTAGAGTATAATAAAGCATCTTTTAAAGATATATTGTATATGTTAAATCTTCTGTTTTTGAAGATTACACTTACAGTACTCATTTTCTGTGCCTGTATTCTGTTTATTTTGATAATGTTAAATCAATTAATAAAACTAGAACCCAATACTTCATTTTTTGATGTCTTTGCACCTTACGTCAATTATGGATTATTGAAATCAATTCGTAGTAGCCAGTTATCGTTAGCTGGTTTCTTTTTCACATTTGCAATTGGCGGGACAATAATTTTTTCAGTGACACATAAATATATGACGCACAAAAAGAATATTGATGAAATACTTTTAAAAGATGCGGAGAAATATGAAACGTGGTTTAAGAACAATAAATATAATGTAAGTTTCAACTTGTATGATATAATAAAAATTGATTCTGATAAAATAAAAGGTTATCATCAAGCGTTATTTGATCTTCGTTCTGAACTTAACATTGATGGTTATATTAAATTCATACATCCTGTGAAACGGTATGAACTTTTTTGCTTATTAGTTATTGGGTTGTATTTGCTGGGAATCTTAACGCTACTACTAGATGAAATATTTATAAATTTGCTTTTTTTCATTTTCATTTTATTATCATTTTTATTTCTGTTGTTAATATATTATATTTTCAGAGACTATAGCTAACATAAAATGAGATGTCTTCAATGTCAAGTTGATAAATACTAGATGGGGTCACCAAAATTCCTGAACCGCTACAATGCAGTGGAAAATGATGAACTGCCCGCCTGCTTTAAGGTTACAAAACATATTTTGGTCGAGATTAAATAAAATTAATCTCATCACTTATTTTTTTTCAATATCCGCACTTCCATCTCAAGTGCATTTTGATATCTCGGATTAAGTTCAATTACACGTTCAAGACAGTCAAGTGCTTCATCGAATCGTTCCAGGTTTTCAAGTACCCTGGCTTTCAAGAACCAGGTCCCACTATCCAGGGGACTCAATGAAAGCGCTTTTTCTATACCGTCGATAGCTTCCGTATTCCTACCAAGTTTCATCAAAGTATAACCTATATTATACCACGCATTAATGTGAGTGGGGTTTATCCCCACGATCTTGCTATAACAATTAAAAGCATCCCCATATTTATCAAGTGCTGATAGTGAAAATCCTTTATTGTACATTGTTTCTGTGTCCATTGGATTATTCTCAAGCACTTTGTCATAGTAAAAAATAGATTCAGTATATCGGTTAATGTGTGTCAGTGCATACGCTTTATTATACATTGCCTGTATGTGCCCGGGACTGTTTTCAAGTACCTTGTCATAACAAAAAACAGCGTCTTCGAACATACCAAGTTTTGAAAGCGAATTGCCCTTATTATTCCATGCATCTATGTGTTTTGGATTTTGCATGAGTTCCTTGTCGTAAGAGAAAATAGCCTCTTCATGCTTGTTCAGATTTGCCCACTCATTACCTTTTGAGAACCATGATGGCTCATTACCACTGCCAGATTCAAAATGCATATATTCCATTTTGCTTCCACAGGATAAGCAGAATTTTGAATTGTTTGGGGTTTGAGTTCCACAGTTTGGACATATCATATTTTCACTTTCACCCTTGATTTTAAGTAATCGTCACCACGAATATGTATGATTTTCATACAATTTATGGTTATATGTGTTTGCTAACATATATATTACTGGATTATTTACGCTGTGCAGAATAGATACTTTCGATACGTTGGAGCGTATCTGCCTCATCCGGTGATTTATCGTCCCTTACATTCACAAGCCTTGGGAAACGAAGCGCAAAACCGGATTCATAATTCGTACTTTTCTGGATCTCCTCGAATGCGATCTCAAACACAACTTCGGGTTTAAGTTCGATCTCCATGCCGGATTCAATAACGATTAGGTTTGAGAATGTTTCAGTAAGTTCTGCAAGTTGCTCATCATTAATGCCGGTTCCGACCTTTCCCATAGACAAAAATCGTCCTGTATCAGGGTCATGGCATGCAAGATTGAACGAACCCATGAAATTAGTACGCCTGCCATATCCCCATTCCGCCCCGATCACAACGAGATCTAGAGTTTCCATCAAAGGTTTTTTCTTGAGCCAGTTCTTGCCGCGTTTCCCAGGCGAATACGAAGATTGTGGGTTTTTGATCATGATGCCTTCATGACCTGCTTCCAATGCTTCGTTGTATATCCTGTTCACTTCTTCAACATCACTTGTCAGTATCTGCGAGTCTACCTTGATCGGACCTGAGTTTTTAACACAGCCCACCAGTGCGGCTCTGCGCTCGGTAAGTGGTTTGTCAAGAAGATTCTCACCATTGAGGTACACCAGATCGAACAGTCGCAATGTCAATGGGATCTCACGCGCGGTTGTCTCGACATCATACTTGCGCCGGAACCGTTTCAATATCTCCTGGAATGCGCGCGGTCTGCCTGCTTCATCAACTGCGAATGCTTCACCATCAAGTATTGCCGAATCAGCCGTTACATGTTCCCTGACCGCAGAAACAATGTCAGGTAGCGAATGGGTCACATCTTCAAGTCGTCTTGAGAATAACGTAATATTGTCGCCGTCTTTGTGTATCTGGACACGTGCTCCATCGAATTTCCACTCGATCGCGGCAATTTCCATTTCATTGATGGCATCTTCGATGGTCGGTGTGACCTGTGCGAGCATCATTTTAATGGGGCGTTTCAACTCAAGGTTCAATTTTGTAACTTCATCTACGCCACCACGTCTTGCAGCAACTGCAACAAGCCCCATGTCATTTGTCAGCATGAACGCACGCTCAACATCGGACGTTGGAACATCAAATGCCTTTGCAATCGCATCCCTCACAATCCCTTCACCAACACCGATGCGCAGGTCTTCAATTGCGAGCCTTGCGATATATCCCGCTTCATCAGGAGAGGATGAGTTGAAAAGATACTGGAGATTTTTTATTTTAGTTGTCTGGGAACCTTTTCCGGATACTTTTGATATATTCTTGAATCTTTCGAACACTTCAAGTATGGAAAGTTCCTGACTGTCATTAAGAAATGATGAGAATGTTGCCTGACCTTTTGATTTACCACTCAGCGCCTTAGTTGCTGTCTTTCCGATGTCACCAGTATCGCGAATAAGCGATTCGATATCTTTCAGGGATATTCCTGCGGCTTTTGAAAGTGCAGCATATAGGAGGCTTGTACCTATACCCAGATCTTCGGTACTCCATGCAGGGAACACCTCGCCCATGATAAAATGTGTAACAACCGGAAGTTCATCACAGTTGACATCCTGTAAGAGTTGTGCAACCTTTTCAGTCATATCAAGTGAGCCGGGGATGTCCTCGATCGTCCTGCACGCCTGTGCAAATTCTTTGAAACCTGTCATGTCACTCTGAAGTTAATACTATTAATTGATAAACTAACCGATAAACTAATTGATAATATCTTACTCACATCATTGGACCACAAGGGTCATTCGACCTATTTCCTGTAGATCGATATTATGTCGCTTATAATTGCACTTGCTGTTTCAATGGAACCTGCGCCCCTGCCTGTAATTGTTACGGTTCCTGCAAGGTCGGTTTTCACAGATGCGACATTCAATGTCCCGCCGACTGCCAGCGGATGTCCGACCGGAACCAATCTTGGTCCGACACGGATAAGGTCTTTTTTGACCTCACCTATCAATTTGATAACGTATCCGTCATCCTGAGCAAGCATGAGGGATTCAGGTGTGATCTTTGTAATCCCTGTAACATCAACATCCTTGTAAGTGGCATCTATATCGAAGATGGAATTTGCGAGAATTACCAGTTTAGATGCTGCATCGATTCCCTCTACATCATACGTAGGGTCGGTCTCAGCAATTCCAAGTTCCTGCGATTCGGCAAGCATCTGCTCATAGGATGCATGTTCCTCCATCATACGTGTGAGTATGTAGTTGCAGGTCCCGTTGAAGATTCCTTCAATACTGAGGATTTCGTTACCTGCAAGGACATCTCTGGTGAGATTGATGATCGGCATCGCGCCGCCGACTGTTGCTTCGAATTTGAAGTTAGAGCCGTTCTCTTTTGCGATCTCTGCCAATTCCCTGTATTTTAGTGCAAGTGGACCTTTGTTCGAGGTCACAACGTCACGACCATGTTCAAAAGCCGCGAGCATGTTTGGAAGTCCCACTCCGCCTGTATTGATGTCAGTGGGTGTGGTCTCGATCACAAGTTCATGGTCGACATTTTTGATAATTTCGAGTCCGGTTAATTTTTCAGATCCTACTGTACCTTCGGTACGTTTGTGGCTCAGGACTTTTGACAGGTCAACACCGTCAGGATCAATAGCCGCACTTCTTGAATCTGCGACTGCAATAACCTTGATGTCAAGACCAATGTTCTTGAGATACTCATTCTTTCGCAACAGCACCTCTGCGACACCCTGACCAACAGCCCCAAATCCAATGATAGATGCACGTATCGTTTTCATTCCAATCACCATTTACATTAATTCAGTTTCTATTGGCTCAATGACCAGAAGATCCTTTTCTTTTGCCACTGTCTTTAACAACGACATGGCATCGTTCATTTCTTTTTTTCCGACAGCATCTATCTTTAAAAGTGCTGAAGAAGGTTTATCGATACGGGGCATGGAAAGCGAAAGGTCAACGACCTCTGCGAATCCGGTACTGTCTATCTTGTCAATTGTATCCTGTATGTCAGTGTGAATGATATGCCCTATCATGATTATTGCACCGTGTTCAAGGAATCGCTCTTCTCCTGACCTGATGACTTCCACACCACTGTCCTCGAACCTTGAAATTATCGTATTAAGTTTTTCATGGTTGATCTCAAATACAAGTTGAACCGGAATTGTACCACGAGGTGTACGCTTTTCATGATGGTGAACTACAGATATCAGGTTACCTTTTAATTCCGATATCGGGTTTAGTGCTAAAAGTAACTGTCCCGGAATATCTTTTAATTCTACATCCATTGAAATTCGCATACTATATCCTCGTTATAACTTTGTGATGTCTAATACATTCATTAATAATACTTTTATTGCTAATGTTTGAAGGCAGTTATATATTTTGGTAGAGGAAATATCTGCAATCTGCAAATTTAATTATCATCACGAATCAGGATGATGTTACCTCTGCCTTGTTTGAATTTCTCGATGACCCCCCTCTGTTCAAGGTCAGAGACCATAAGACTCACCTTTGCTTCGGAATATTTTAGTTTGCTTCGAAGGTCTTTTTGTGTGATCCGACCGCCGTTTGCTTTTATTATGTCCATGACTTCAAAAAGGTCGGATGGAAGAGATGCAGTTGTTTTTGTTTCGATGGTATGTTCTGTTTCTTCAGGCATATCCACATCGATCATTGGCATTATTTCTTCGTTTTCAGAAGAACGTTTTTTATACGCGTATATTGAAAAACGAACAACCACAAATAGCATAATTACGGCGATAAGATAGAACAAACTTGAATTTGTGTTATCTTCGATCGTTTTGATGTCCTCTTCAAAATCATCTGTGATCTCTGATAATTCGATTTCGTTTAAAATTTCCCCATCATACGATGGAAATAGCAGTATGTCCAGCACATAATCGCCATCATCTGTTATTGTTATGAGTTCTTCGGCAGAACTCATCAGTGTATTATTTTTGTAATATTTGGCAGTGATAAGGTAATTCCCAGGTACCAGATTAAATGAATATAAACCATACTTTGCAACAATGGACTGCGGCGGGGTGGAGTTCACCTCGATCACGGCATTCTCCATAAGTTGGAATGTGTACCATTCATACACCGCGCCGTGTATAGTTGCAGTATCTGCTGCCTGTGCTGTACTTATCAGTAATAATATGACTGCTACGCAGATAAGTGTGCGAAATATAGATTTTAAACTCACAATTGTATGTTAAAGTGTTATATGCATATATCTTTTGCTCATCAATTTAAAGGGCTTGTAAAGTTTTATAAAGAAAAATATTGCCGAATAATGCTTTAAATCGGATTTTAAATCCTTATGTTAATTAAGAAAGTAAAGTATGCTTATATGCAAACTTGCCAATGGGGAGTTGTACAATTTACTTAAATGGAGGACATAAATAATGAGATCAAAAATAATGAAAATGTTTGCATATCTCGCAATTGTGCTGATGGTATTAAGTACTCTGCCGGCAGGTGCGCTTGCCGCGGAAGATGATGAAGATATGGCATCAAGAGGTGCAGGTGCATCTAATTATAATGCGGACCAGAATATGACCCAGAATCAGACAAGTGATCGGTTAAACGCAACAGATGATGCACCGAGGAATGAGGTTGCAATGCAGACAAGAGGTGCAATTCAGAGTGATGCAGCACAATATATGTCTGCAAAAGAGCGGATTGAGACTACACGAAACAATTATGCAGATGCAAAGAATGATTTTGAGGACATGAAGATCAAGATCAATAATAAGACAGCATCTACAGATTCGCCTGAGGCAGTTGAAGCTACCCGTGCTTACATGAATCATACTATAGAATATATGATCGCACATCTTGAAACTGTACGGGAGAATGCTGAAAATGCAGGCGGCGATTCTGCAGATGATGTTTCCGAAACAATCGATGAATTCATAGCACAATTGCAAGAGCAACAGAGACATGTGGAATCAGCACAAACCGGTAAGGAATTTGCAGACGCTGCAAAGGAAGTCCGTAAGATATGGGCTGATGCAGAGAAGAGTGCAAAATATTTTGCTGGAGAGTCTGTTAATAGTAGACTTAATAATTTCTTGGTAAAATCCGAAGGTCTTTCACTCCGTCTTGAAAGTGAGATCGAACGGTTAAATGCTGAAGGTAAGGACACTGAAGAACTCGAAGAGATGCTTGCCGAATACAATGAAAAGATCGATGAGGCAAAGCAAAACCAAGAGCTTGCAAGAGAAGCTATCCAAAACCGCAATGGTCAAAATGATGGTGCAGTAAGCGAAGCAAATCAATATATGCATCAGGCAACCAAAAATATTCAGGATGCAAACAAGGTATTAAAAGAGATCTTTGATGAACTTAAATCACACAGGCGAGGCGGCTCTGTATCACTTGATGGTGCTGGCACACTTACTACAGAGGGTAACGGCACGGCAGTATTTTCAGGCAACCTTAATATCACTATAAATGCAACCAATGCAAAACTTGTTGTTAAGGATCTTGCAGGAGATGCTGAGATAAACATTACAGGTGATTACACACTGGTCAATGACGACGAGGATGAGGAAAACGATGATAACAATCGCGCATTCGTATACCACAACTTCACAGGAACTGTCAATATAACAGGTTCACGTTTGACTGTTATGGTAAACGGCGAGAATTTAAGTATCACAGCAGAAGGTGACGGCAGTTCCATACTTTCCGGACGTGGATCATATAATGTAGAAAAGGCTGGAAAATCTTCTGAAAAGATGATGTGGGCTGGCAATTATGTTGAAGAGTCTGATGATGATGACGAAAACGAGACCGATGACGACGACGAGAACGAGACTGAAGATGACGAGACGATGGGAGATGATTAAAGTGTCCCGCATTAGGAATCTCGTAATAGTGGCAGTTCTTTTAGCCGGACTTGTAGTTTCAGGTTGTGTAAGTGATACGCCTGCTGAAACTGTGAATATTGATGAGTCATCGCAAACAATATCTGCTGCAGATAGCGCTTTGGTCAGTGAAGCGGTTGGTCTAACTGATACAGAGGTTATGGATCTTGAATCCGACATGGCAGAACTTGAAGCTTTGCTCTCTGACATGGATATGGAGGAAAACCTGACACTTGAGGGGATTTAGGCGGACATCCGCCTAATTTCTTTTTTTCCTTTTCTTTTTCTTTTTTATTTATTCGATATGACAAATATTGATTCACTATATATGTTAATTTAAGGGGTTTGTTATCGGTGTTGCATATTTTATGCACATACGAGCAAGTGTTATATATCTAATTAGACATATACGCTAAATGTAAACTTAACTTCATATTATGGGGAAAACCATGAACAATATGTTTAAAACAACTATTCTGTTAGCATCCCTTACCGGACTGTTAGTTATGGTCGGACGTGCAGTTGGCGGTCCAAGTGGCATGATTATTGCTTTTGTATTCGCAGTTGTCATGAACTTTGGAAGCTACTGGTACAGCGACAAGATCGTTCTTAAGATGTATAAAGCAAAGGAAGTTACTGAATCTGAACAACCCAATTTGTACAGGGTTGTTTATAATCTTGCAGCGCGTGCAAATATTCCTATGCCTAAAGTCTACATAGTAGAAAATTCAATGGCAAATGCTTTTGCGACAGGTCGCGATCCTAAACATGCAGCTGTTGCTGCTACGACCGGAATTCTTGACCTTCTGACAAATGAAGAACTTGAAGGCGTGCTTGCACACGAACTTGCGCATGTTAAAAACCGCGACACCCTGATCAGTGCTGTTGCAGCGACAATTGCAGGTGTTATCACCATGGTTGCAATGATGGCAAGATGGGCTGCAATTTTCGGCGGTATCGGCGGTCGTGACAATAATGGCAGTTCAAATATTGTAGGATTCATTGTGCTTGCAGTTTTAGCACCTATTGCAGCAACCATCATCCAACTTGCGATTTCAAGATCACGTGAGTTTGCAGCAGATGCAGAAGGCGCACGCATATCCCAAAAACCATGGGCTCTTGCGAACGCTCTTGGAAAACTGGAAAACGGTGCATCAAATTATCGCCCAAGAAAAGGCGATGTGGAAGCATCTCAAAATACGGCGCACATGTTCATCGTGAATCCGCTAAAAAGTGGCGTAATTGGATCACTTTTTAGAACACATCCACCAACAGAAGAAAGAATACGCCGTCTTAATGCGATGTGAATTTTGATTTCAAGTTAACTTTAAGTTAATTTTAGACGGGATTTACAGGATGGACAGGATTTGGACTGCGGTCTTTGATCATATCCTGTAAATCCAGTCAATACTGTCCAAATGTTTTTTTAATGATTTTTGCTTCCGATACAACAACCCGCCGCAGGCGGCACAGTCCAATCATCATCAATAAATTGTAGACTAATATCTGACATATGACGAATGTATGCGAATTGACTGACAAGTAAACTGTTTTTTAAGTCATTTAATTAAGTTACGAGATTGCAAATTATGCATTACTTGTAGGTTAGTGTGTATGGAAAACGCCGCCTGCGGCGGTTGCCACATTTATTTTATATCCATAAAAACAAACGCAAACATTTTTCTGCATCACCAACAAGAAAGACTGGTCTGCCCACTCTCAGTCAAGTGAATCACTTGCACACCTTCGTTTTCCAGTCCCATTGAAAGATAATGCCGATGGCAATCCTTCGGGCTTTTTTCCGCACACATAAGAACAATCTCACCCTCAAGCCCGGATACATTGTTTATCTTATCCAGCAGCCGCAAAAAATTCTCTTTGAACTCACCGGTCTGCATATATTCAGGATATGTGGATTCCCGAAATCCCCCGACACCCGGGCAGTGATAATAGACAATTTCATACATCGGGATCGAATCCTGCAGCGCATCCTTGTTAAACTCCTCACGCCGCGATTGCGGATACCTGCGGATGTCCACCAGATATTTGATATTGTTCTTTTGCAACATGCCTGTAAACTCATCCATTGGTCTGTTGCTGTATCCGATGGTGTAACATTTGGGGTTTTGTTTCATAAGTGTTAATAGGGATTATCTATGTAATTTTAAATTAGATTTACTTATTACAATTCATTTAATTAACCATAAATATAAAATGATTAAAATTATGACAACTGCAATAATAGATACGTATTTAGAAGATTTCTTCTGGCCATTACGTTTCCATTCGTCCCTATAAATAATTTCTGAAACTCCAGGGTTTGAGTATGCGTTTACTCGTTTATTCATATTACTTTTTTTTTGCATTCCATTTTGCCATAACATCACATTCCACTTTTATTCACAATAGCTGATATATTTTGTATTCATATACTTTTTGTTAAGGTTTCGAGTTTAACGAGTCTTTTTTCTAATTCTGAAATTGTTTGCAATATTGGAGTTTCTGATGCATCATCAATATTTGATTTATACAAATTTATTTGTTTTTCAATACTTCCCATCATACTTTTGAGGTTATCGCGATTTTCAATGAACGTCTTAAACAATTCTTCCCATCCATCATCTTCCATAGAAATGACTTTTATTACACGTCCTAAGATCATAGATGATTGTATTTCTAACAATTCGTCATCGTTTGAAAATTTAACTCGAATTCCACCATTTTTGGTAAATGATTTTACTTCCACATATAAATTGTAAAAACCATCTGATGCATAATGTCGTGTATTTAATATATTGCCAATATTTATATCGTCATCAGTAGAATATATTAATATATCTCCCCAGTAAAATGAATCTTCATAATCATCTTGTGCAATACCAATGTAGCCACAATCTGAATAAAAAACATTTAAATTGTTTGATAAATATTTTCGTAATGCAACATACAAAACTTCATAGTCATCTTGATATTTAGCCAAATCAGTCATTATTTTGATTTCTAATTCTAATTTATTGTTGATTTTTTCATCATCTTCGTCTACTTTCTTTTTGAATATTTTCGGCATCATGTAGTGTTCCCCTTGAGTATTTGAGTTAAGTGAATATGGCTGTAGGTGCATCCTTTAAAGGAATCACAAACTCTTTTTCATTACCAGTTTTTTTAATTAATGGTATTAAATCATTTACAACTTGTACATCTATATCGGGATTTTCTATAAAATTAATAACGAATTTAGGATTTCTTTCCTTATCGATTTTTTCAAAAGGCAAATTGAATACTTGTTTACCGTGGGGAAGTATTGTAAAACTTCCTAAATAATGATTATCTAATCGATCTAAATATTTATTTGTAAATGAATTTGAAGCAAGAAGGCCACCGCCAGAATGCATTCCCACTTGCTCACCATTTTCATAAACAATGCCGATTTTATCAAAACTTAATGCTATACTCTCATCGCGGTTATTAGTTATTAGCAATATTACATTACTAATATCTATATACGATCTCTCACCAGTTTGAAAACTTGTTATTTGGATAGAATCATCTTCAATTCCTTCAACTTCAACAGAATATTTTCCAGAGTATAATGAACTGAGTTTGGAACTAAAAATAGAACTTATAGAATTAGTTTCATTTATCAATTCGAAATCCGACAATGGTGATGAATTACTGATGAAAAGTATGGCAAATAATACTCCAATTGCAAATATGATAAGATTTGCAGTAATTTTTTTAATTTTACGTTTTGAACTATACTTCATAGCAATCATCCAATACATTTTATATATTC
>JAUSPM010000067.1 GCA_030655675.1 Methanosarcinaceae archaeon
TTTAACGTACTAAAAAGTCGAATGGACAGCCAACCAAATGTTCGCTACATTTTTTCCGGATCATCAATATCACTTTTACATGATGTATTTTTGAAACCCGATTCACCACTCTACCTTATGGCTGCTAAAATGCAGCTCAAACCAATAAAAAAAGAATATGTTGGAAAATACATAAAACAACGTCTTGGAACACAAAATATACAAATATCTGACCAGGCACTGGATGATATCTATACAGTCACGGGCGGCTTTCCATTTTATTTCCAAAAACTTGGATTCATGGTATATCAGGATGCGATATTAGAAAACAAAGAAAAAATTGAAAATACTGATGTTGATGCAAATTTTTGTGCCATGCTTGCTGAATTTGACAGTGAATTTGAATCACGGTACAGTGATAAGTTTAGCGAACAGCAAAAAAAGATACTAAAACACTTATCTATAGAAAAATTCAGACGGTTAAGCCATATCGCAAAAGACACGCAAACACCCGCATCATCCCTCACGTCATCAATGAGTGATCTTCAAAATACCATGACAATTGAAAAGTCAAAAGATGGAGCATATGGAATAATAGACAATGTGTTCAGGATATGGCTTAAGAGAAATATTAGTGAGTAAGTTACTCCACACTATCGTCATGAAGTAAACAAGGAGATCTCGTTTTCATTCAGAAAGGTTTTTCAAAAAACAACAACTCTACTCCGATTCCCGACACTCAGTTCAATTTGATCATTATATCCAATCTTCGAATATGCATCCATTATCTGAACAGGACTATCGATATCAAGTTCATCTATAACAAGTGCATGATCACCCCAAAGTGCCACTCGGATATGTCCGCTGCCGTCTGTCACTTCGATATTTGCAACCATATTGAGTGTTCCATCGTCGCGCGTGAATTCCCGAACTGCCCCTACATCTGATACAGCACCTTCAATGGAATAGTTTTCACCCGGCACGATCTCTGAAATTGGTGTGAAGTTTTCTTTATGCTCAACAGTTTTGGTTGATTTTTTGATCGTACTGCGATCCCCAATCTGAATCTCAACCTGCTGATTGAAATTGTTTTCCTTAGCGTATCCATTAATGATCTCAACTGAATCATTAAGAGTAACATCCTTTGTGAATTCGGTATTTTGATCCCACAGGGTTACACGGATCTTACCGGTATCATCCCCGATGGTGATATTGCACACACTGCCGGAGGTTCCGTCTTTTTTGGAAAACGTCTTCATATCGGATATCTCAACGATTCGTCCAAAAAGGTTGATATCTCCCATGCCGTTCTTGATATCTCTGATCTTAAGTGTGCTTGCCACAGTATCCATAGTTTCATTGGATCCAGCAATTACACCATTCTTTCCGACATTTACTTCAATTCCGGAATATCCGCTTTTCACATATCCGTTGATCTGTACTGTTTGTCCAACCTTGATGTCTTCATTTTTGATCAAGTCTGTTTTATCATCCCAGAGCGTTACACGAACATTTCCCGTTTCATCGGCAACAGTGAGGTTCACGACTCTGCCTATTGAGCCATCGTTTCGATTGAATTCCTTTACATTCAATGCAGAAATGATTTTGGCAATTAGGTTGACATTGCCACTGTCTGCATTGATATCGGGTGACATACCCCGTCTACGAGACGGTGACTTCCTGCTTCACTGACATTCCAACGAACATCTCCACAGGCGTAAATTCGGGCATATCCTGCCCTACTCGTTTAAGAATGTTAATTGCAGCATTAACATCTCTGTCCATTTCCAGACCACAGTAAGGACACTTGTGTGTACGTACTGAAAGAGATTTTGGAACTTTTTTACCACAACTGCTACAATTTTGAGTCGTATTCTTTGGATCAACCAATTCCACTACTTTACAAGCGTACTCTGCTTTGTGTTTCGTGAATTGAATTAATTGATACCATCCTGCATCAGAGATGCTCTTAGCAAGATGATGATTTTTCACCATGTTTTGAATTTGAAGTTTTTCAAAGACGATCAGATCGTATGTATTGACAAGTTTTCGACTGACCTTGTGTGCAAAATCCTTTCTCTGATTTCCGAGCTTTTGATGAAGTTTAGCTACCTTTATTCTTTGCTTATTCCTGTTATTCGATCCTTTCATCTTCTTACTTAAGTTTCGTTGTTGTCTAGCTAGCTTGTTCTCAGATTGTCTTAAAAATTGAGGTGATTCAATCTGTTCACCGTTGCTTAATGTGATCAATGACTTAAGGCCAACATCAATACCTATGGATTTACCAGTCATTTCAGTACATGGAATGTTATCCATTTCAACTGAGAACGATACATACCATTGATCTACATCTCGCTTGATCGTACATGTCTTAATTTTCCCTTCAATTTCTCGATGCTGGATCAGTTTGATATCCCCAATCTTTGAGAGTTTTAACTTACCTTCATCCGTAATTGAAAAACCAGATTGAGGATATGTAAAAGAATCGTATCTGTTTCTTCCCTGAAACCTTGGATATCCATACCCATTAAAGAAATTCTTGAATGATCGATCAACACGCTTTAGCACATTTTGGAGTATCTGGGCATATACCTGTTTCTGCTCATCTGTTTTGGATAATGTTAGATATCTTGCTTGATCATAATAATCAATCCATTCAGGTTTACCGAATGGAAA
>JAUSPM010000070.1 GCA_030655675.1 Methanosarcinaceae archaeon
CTCATAAGAGAAAATCCTGAGCTAGTTAAGCAGATAGTAAGCACCCATATAAAAGCAACAGAATACAACAAAGACAATATTGATGAAGCAGGTAAAATATTTGCTGCAAAAACCGGACTGGACATCGAAAGTGTGGATAAATCTCTTAAAGATTGGGATGGTGAATGGATATCCGATCCTAACCTTATAGTGGATTCCACAGTTGATTATACCACAGTACAGTACGATCTCGAATACATCGATAAACCGCTTACAAAAGAAGACATATTCGATCTGAGTTTCTTTGAAGCCGTATCAATGTAAAATAAGCCTATAGCGACCTAGAAAATCCTCGTAAATAGGTAACATACATTAACAAACAGCGCGTAATTAGTTCCGGAGAAGGGAGGGCACCTGCCCCCCACATTCCGGAGGATACATGGACAACAATATCAAGGAAGCAGTACACAAGAGGGGACTTGAAGCACTTTCGCTTTTAGTTGTAGTTGTATTGTGGCAACTTGTTGCAGACTTGCTTGTAAAGAACAAATTGTTCTTACCAAGTTTTGTTGATGTTGTGTTATCTTTTTTCAAAGTAATAGAAAGCGGTGCAATATACGCGGACATATCCGTAAGTTTGCTTCACTTTGGAATTGGACTTTTTTTTGCATTGATTATCGGAATACCGATCGGCATCCTGATGGGATGGTTCAAAACTGTAAACCGCATCTTTGACCCCATAATCGAGATCATACGCCCCATCCCGCCGCTTGCGTGGATCCCTTTTGCAATTATATGGTTTGGTCTCACTCATCAATCAGCCGGTTTTGTAGTATTTATTGGTGCCGTGTTCCCTGTTATCATAAACACCTATACAGGATTTAAGAACGTTTCTATCATATATGTGGAAGCAGCAAAGGTTTTGGGTTGCACGCGCGACCTCCCCCTTATACGCTATGTAGCACTTCCATCTGCACTCCCGTCCATCGCGGCAGGGATACGGATCGCTATGGGAGTCGGCTGGATGTGTCTTGTTGCCGCAGAGATGTTCGGGGTCAGCACGAATGGCCTTGGATACAAGATATGGTGGCACTATTACTTGCACCAGATGGATTTCGTGCTTGTTTATATGTTGCTACTCGGTTTCCTTGGACTTGTTATCGACAGGGCATTTCGACACTATGTAGATGATCGCCTGCTCAAATGGCGCGAGGGAGTCGTGATGTAAATGGGCAGATTAACAGTTACTAATGTTTCGCGGACATTTGGTAAAAAAGGCAGCGCATCAACCAAGGCACTTGACAATGTAAGTCTTGAAATAAAAAATGAAGAATTTGTTTGTTTCATTGGCCCGTCTGGCTGTGGGAAGACCACACTACTCAGGATCATAGCAGGACTCGACTTACCGACATCTGGCGAAATATTGCTTGACGGTATACAAATTACTGTTCCGGATCCAAAACGGGGTATGGTATTTCAGGAATATTCACTATTTCCGTGGAGAACTGTAATAGACAACGTTGCATTTGGACCGCAAATGCAAGGTATAAAAAAGAAAGAGTCACTCAAGATCGCAGAAAAATACCTTGAGCTTGTTGGTCTTGAGCAGTTCAAGAACAGTTTTCCTTACGAACTGTCTGGCGGGATGCGGCAAAGAGTTGCGATTGCACGCGCGCTTGCAACTGAACCGCAGGTACTTCTAATGGATGAACCTTTCGGGGCACTTGATGCACAAACACGAAATACGTTACAGTATGAGCTTCTGGAGATATGGGGGAAAAAGAACGTTACGATCATGTTTGTGACACACAGCATGGATGAAGCAGTTTTCCTTGCCGATCGGATCGTTGTTATGAGCGCACGTCCCGGTAAGATAAGGGATATCATCAATGTAGATCTTCCACGCCCACGCGACCGCACAGCTCCTGAGTCAAATGAGTTGCGAAACCATGTATTGAAATTGCTGGCTGAAGAAAGGGATAAATAAAACCAAAAATCGTTTTTGTGCAGATCATTCCGACCGCACGATCACTTTTGTACCGGATTCAATTTCTTTGATGTCAACTTTTCCGATCAATTCAAGAGTATTGTCAGCCTTTGCAAACACCATTGAACACCCTGGACGCACGAGCATCTCCCCTCCGCAGGTCGCAGATCCTGCAATTACTACCTCATCGAGTAGTGTCAGGTCATTTTCAACATCAACGTTTCCAGTGATCTCTGTACGTGATCCGATGATAGCACTATCTGCTTTAACATGACCTTTTACATACGAGCCTTTTCCAAGTTCAAGTGAGCCGCTGACTGTCAGCCCTTTCCAAAAATTAGCACCAGCTCCGACCATTGCGTTACCATTAATTGCCACAGCATCCTCAAAATATGCTTTCTTTTCGATAATATACGTATCGGAACCGGCATGGTATTTGATGAATTCGTTGTTCATTTTAATCACTGATCACGTTTTTCAATATTACTTTATGCTTTGCCTTCACTGCCAAAAATACCGATCTTGTACTTAACGATCTCTTTCATTGCATCCCGCGCAGGTCCGCATATTTTTCGCGGATCGTATGCATCCGTTTCGGTAACGACTTTCCTGACAGCATCCCTGAATGCCAGACGAAGTTCTGTATCGATATTGATCTTGTTAATTCCAAGTTTCACGGCTTTTTTAATGCTTTCTTCAGGTATGCCGGAAGCACCGTGAAGTACAAGCGGAATGTCAACTTTTTTGTCGATCTTCTCAAGCCTATCGAAATCAAGATTGGGGTCACCTTTGTATATCCCATGTGCACTGCCGATCGCAACCGCAAGGGCGTCCACGTCAGTCTCTTCAACAAACTGCACCGCCTCATCGGGATGTGTAAATATGGCATCTTTTTCATCAACTGAAATGTTGTCCTCAACTCCTACAAGTCGCCCGAGTTCCGCCTCAACGGACACCCCGCAGGGGTGTGCTACTTCAACTACTCGTTTTGTAAGTGCAATGTTCTCCTCAAAAGGCAGGTGTGATCCATCGATCATCACAGAGGTAAATCCGTGTCGGATACACTGCAATATAACATTAAAATCCGTGCCATGGTCAAGATGCAGGGTCACAGGCGTATTTGTTTTAGAAGCTGCGATCTTTGCTATGGCTTCAAGATATTCGATGCCTGCATAACTGATGGCACCCTGGCTTGCTGCAAGAATCACAGGCGCGTTCATCTCTGATGCGGTGGTGACAATTGACTGTACGATCTCCATATTGTTGATATTAAACGCACCAACTGCATATCCGCCATCGTTTGCGGCGTCCAGTACTTCTTTGTTTGTGACTAAAGGCATGATGTTCCCTCTTGTGTTTAAATATTTTATTTTTCTTATTGTAGTAATTGCGTTTGTTGATTATAAAGGCTACTCTTTCATGCCTTTGGTGGCAGTTTGAGGTTGGTGGCTAATTGATAACATTTGTTCATGTGCTCTTAATGTGGAATGAACAATCCGCCACAGGCGGCATATTACAATATATACGAAATAATTACTGATAAAGGATTATTTTGTATTGTTTGTCCATATTGTAGATCATAATCGCTAAAAATACCCAATTTCATCGATTATAATTGATAATTTCTCAACTTATTGGCGATTATAATCGGCAATTGTGGAAAAAAAGATCATACATAATTTTCCATCACCCACATCCCAGCCGTAATCAACCCCAACGCCGTAGCAATAACATCCCCATCTTCCTTGCCCCACGATCCATTCTCATTCATCTCCCCAAGCAGCCACTGAACATCCCCCTCAAGTTCACCCTTAAATCCCACAAGCATCAGCGCCTGAATCACAATATTGCTCGTTGATATGAACTTCCAGCCGCCAGCCGCCCCGCGCTGCGAAAGTATCCACTTCGCGCGCTCATTGATAAAATCGCGATAAACGGCACTGCCCGAGAGTGCACCCTGCTTCCACAAAGCAGTGATAATAAGAGCCGCAGTTCCGACATGCTCCCAATCTGTGCCATAGTTCTCGATAAGCCACCTACAACCATCCTCATTCAATTCACCCATATCAGCCAGAGCCGCCAATGCGTATGTCGTATCATAAACATCCCCGTTCCACGAATCGTCATGTTGCCGGCTTAAAAGCCATCGCTTCGAATCGTTAAACATAATACCAATATCCGCAAGAGCAGAACACGCCCTCGCAGTTTCCCGTACCGAATCATTCCATGCGCCGCCTTGTTTCATGCGTATCAAACACGCTGCATAATCATTGTTTGGAATGTTCCATGGCGTGCAGGCTGAGATAATGCGGGAAAGTTCTTTGGCAGAATCGGGCTGTTGGGTTTTAATCCACTCAAATGATTTGTGTACAACGTCAATATTCATGGAATATAAGATGCAGCAATCGGTATTTAGCGTTTCTTTATTGGCATTTGTTTAGCCGTTGCATCAATATGATTATTAAATTTAAAATCGGCATGGTACAACAAAATATGAAAAGTATTTAAAATAACGACACTGCAACCGCGCGAAGCGCGCACGTTCCCAAATACATAAAAAAGCACATTGTCATACATGCGTATTATGTATACATATATGTGAAAAACACGAATATTGTCATTGCACGCGCATTATATGAAAGTATGCATGAAACAAAATTATAAGCTCGTGTAGATCAGTGATGTGGGAACGCGCCGCCTTCGGCGGTTGTTACGTTTTTAAAACTTAAGCCGATACCGATGTCAATACCGATGTCAATACCGATGTCGATGTCGATGTCGATGTCGATACCGATGTCGATACCGATGTCGATGTCGCTCCTGATACTCCCTCTACTTACCCGGATTCCACGGGTTCGAATGTCCGAAGTACCCCGTCTCCCTTGCCCTACGACCCGTTACCATTCATCTCTCCGAGCAACAACTGTTTTTTAGTGGCATCCGCCCTTGCAGACGTGCTCTATATTCACAAGGCTGAGTGACCCTTTTATGAACTCATTCAATGTATCTTTGATTGTTCCTGTTGCGCCTGAATACACATCGATCTTGAGTTGATTGAATCCCATAAGTGGGCCGCGTCCAATTCCACCTACTATCATGCAATCCACACCTTCGTCAATAATCCTTTGTACGGGGATTGCACAGTTGTGTCCGCCTTCCTGCTCGTTGGAAAGAGGCCATGCCGCTACAATTTTATCGTTTTCAATATCGGCTACGGTAAATACTTCACAATGTCCGAAATGTTCCGAAACCGGTGCATCCAGGCCACCGGGGGAAAAACTTGGTATACATACTCTCATATTTTATCACCTTTTATGTAAATTTGAACAATTTTATATGTCCACTCATAAATACTTTAAATACCCCAAACAATTAACAAATTATATGTTGGGATATATCTATAAGCAATAGCATGTTTTATCAATTTAAAATTGTTTGGGGATAGTAAATGAACACCTTAATTGCAATAATTATATCTGTGCTCCTCATAAGTTTAATATCATTGATAGGTGTCCTGTTCCTTGCCCTTCAGGCAAAGACACTTGACAGGTTCTTGCTGTTCATTGTTGCATTTGCATCAGGCAGTCTATTGGGCGGAGCATTTTTGCACCTGCTGCCCGAAGCACTCGAAAGCACTAGTCCTGCTAAAGTGTTCATGTATGTCCTTTGTGGTATCCTCGTATTTTTTGTCACAGAAAAATTCCTACACTGGAGGCACTGTCACCACACAGGTTGTGAGGTCCATTCATTTGCTTACATGAACCTTGTGGGTGATTCCATACACAACTTTATTGACGGACTGATAATTGCCTCAAGTTATCTTGTGGACATGCAAGTTGGAATTGTCGCAACCACTGCGCTGATATTTCACGAGATCCCGCAGGAAATTGGTGATTTTGGAGTGTTGTTGCATGGCGGTTTTAGCAAGAAAAAAGCGATTTTATTAAACGTTCTCACAGCAATGACTGCTCTTGTCGGTGCTCTTGTGGGCTACTATGCAGGTTCGAATATAGAGGGATTCAACAGTTTCCTGCTGCCATTTGCTGCTGGTGGTTTCATTTATGTGGCAAACACAGACCTTTTTCCTGAACTTCACAAGAAGAATGAATTTAACCATTCAATTGTTCAGTTAATTGCACTTTTCATGGGCATTTTACTTATGTGGTTGCTGAAAAATGTTAATCTATAAGTCCAAATGTATGCAAAAAAAGGGACGACGAAAAAGTAAACAAGTGGTTTTGATCCACTTGCATATTTTAACTTAAATTTTTTGTAACTATTCAGCCATCAATTATTACCCCCTTATCCGAAAATATCGAAAAAATAATATGCAATGACTTCTTATGAATTAAATATCTAATAATAAGCAAATTATTCCATTTATCTGAGGGGATTTACATGGAAC
>JAUSPM010000074.1 GCA_030655675.1 Methanosarcinaceae archaeon
TGGATAAACTTTATAAAGGTCTTCAGATATTAAATATGATGCCGGTTTATGATCTTGATGGACGGTTGATTGAATTTAAGTGAATTTGTCTAATTTAACCTGGTCGTAAAATCAAAATAGCCGAAAGTCATGTTATAATAAAATATTCAATAATTGATATGAGTATACAATATTGCATATATAACCATTTAACAAATCAATTTGATTAAATAACAAATTGAATTGAATTCGATTGATTATTTGTTAATCTCTGACCCCTTGTTAATGCGGAAATAAACTTTTCTACCTTCCCTGAATTTTTCAACATGCCCCATCCGGACCAATTGATTAAGATAGTTACTTTCCACTGCACGCTCTTTATTGGTTACATTTGATACTTCATCGGCAGTAGCCTTCTCAAGTTCAAAAAGAGTGGATGCACTCATGCGTAGATGGTCAGGAAGTGACAATAGTGTCATAACATCAAGTGATTCCAATATATCACTACCAATGATATTCCTTGGTGTTCGCTCTTGCAAAAGACAATCTAATTTATCTTCTATCTGTTGCAGTTTTTCATACAATTTTTCAAGGTCCATGGATTAGAACAACATTTCCTCAATATGTGACGTTAATTGTAAACTGTGCATCACATATTCTGTATTACACATATACTATTAACTTTATATAAAAGGATTTCAGTTTAAAATTTATGGTGTGCTTCCCCAATATAATATTCAAAATCCTTGAAAAATCTAACCGATACAAAAAGGTTATATAACACCTAAATGTACATCTGTAGTGCACTGGTACGAATGTGCAAAGGGGATGAAACGTGACCATATAGTTGATACTGAAAATGAAAGGGTTATGTTTAAAAATGAGTGACGATGTACTAAAAAATGCACTTGCGGATCTGAAGATGTATGCAAATGTGGAATCTTCCGCCATAATATCAAACGACGGAATTCTTGTCACATCGGATATGGATCCAAAGTTTCATCCTGAAAGTTTTGCAGCTATGGCTTCGGTTATGCGTAAAACTGCATTGATTACAATGCAAACGATAGGCAATCATTCAATCAATAAATTGATCGTTGAAAACCGCGATGGCTCAAAAATGATAACTGTATGCGCAGGCTCAAAGGTTATGATCACCGCAATGGTAAATCCTAATGATAATGCGGACTTAAATCTAGTGGAAATTAATAAAGCAGCTGCAACAGTGAAATCATATTTTGATTGAAATTATTCCATCATCCCGCCAATACTGCCGGCATACAGCCCTATACCTTTTTTGACATATAAATACCATCGCGCGTATAACCAAATCTACGGTAGTACTCCCTAACACCGATCCCACTTATAATGGATAGTTTCCGATACCCATTTTCGCGCGCGAGTTCTTCTGCATATGCAAGAAGTTCTGCACCATAACCACGATGCTGCCAATCCATTTCTTTCGCACCCACTCCAACAGGCACCATCGACCCATAGACATGCAATTCCCTGACAATTGCAGCACCTTCAAGTTCACTTCTGTGCGGTGCGCCAGGAAACCGCAAGCGCAAAAAACCAATAAGTATATCCTGCCCTACATCCTCAAATGAAATGAAATGTTCAACCCCGCCGCATGAATTGTATGACTCAACCGTAAGTTCAATATCATCTACATTCGGTTCCTTGCCCCTCAAAATATTATGACCCACCTCACGACATCGAATACAACGGCATTGCCCACCCCGTTCATGCAACCTGCCTTCTGCGATCTGGCGTATGTTACTTTTTGTAACACCACAGAATATCTGTTGTGCCGGAATGTCACGCTGGATACGCTGGAGCCGAACCCATTTCGGCAAAATTGTTTTTATATCTGCAATAAGGTCAATAGTCTCTTCAAGATCATGCGCCTTGTACTCGCCGCGCTCCCACATATCATAGAGGCGCGTACCCTCGGTAACAAGTGTAGGATATATCTTCAAATAATCCGGCATGAATTGCGGATCCGTAAATAGTTTCTTAAAACCTCTCAAATCCCGCGCAGCATCCACCCCTGGAAGTTGCGGCATCATATGAAATCCAACTTTCAAACCACTATCACGGAGAATACGGTTCGCTTCTATAGTATCACTAACTGTGTGCCCCCGCTCGATCCTGGAAAGTACAAAATCATAGACACTCTGCACACCGATCTCAACCTTTGTAGCACCAAGAGCCAACATCCTGTCAACGTGCTCCTTTCTTGCCCAGTCCGGGCGTGTTTCAAATGTAATACCGATATTCCTGACCGCAGAAGTTTCATTGGCTTCCTGTACATCCTCGACAGTCACATACGGAAATTCCTTGCCAATGTTATGGACATTGTTGCGCCAATCCGTATCATAAAAATCATTCATCGCTTCAATACATCGTTTTGTAAACCATTCCTGATAATCTATCGAACGCGCCGAGAATGTGCCCCCCATTACAATAAGTTCAACCTTGTCAATCTCGTGCCCAATAATTTTCAACTGCGTAAGACGTGATGTTACCTGCCTGTACGGATCATACTCATTCTGGATCGCACGCATGGTTGCAGGTTCACGACCCATATAACTCTGGGGTGATGCGAACGACGAATCCGGTCCGCCCGGACATGGCACACAGACACCATGCGGACAAGGGGCAGGCGAGGTCATTGCAGCGACTACTGCAACACCGGAAATTGTACGTACAGGTTTTCGGCGAAGAATGTCCTTTACAAGCCCCTTTTCATCATCATTTCCCACCATGATGATATCAGCATTTTTCGGCAGGGTGGACAATTTATAGCGCCCGCTTATCTTCTTTTTCTGAATACTCAATTGCAATTCATCTGTAACAGTACCATCAAGCACCATCCCCAGAAGTTCCCTGCAGGCTGATCTAAAATCATCTGTGTTTGCGATTGTCATTTATGGTACACACCAATTTCAAAAATTCGCAACCATCGCTTCAAGCTGTATCCTGTCATTCGAAGCATCCAGCATACGAACATCAGCCTCTGCGATATTGTTAACATATTTTGCAATATCCGAATCTGGTTCATTGGATGCAACCACAATGCCATGCAATTGCTCCAATATCTCAGAGCCGGACAGACCATCCTCTATCAACAATTTATCGATAATCTTTCTGGCTGCCATGATATCACCCGTAAGCGCAGATTCAAAAAGTTTGGTTATGTCTTCGGGTATTTCACCAAGAACAGTCTCGTAGATAAGTTGCTGTGAGATCTCATTATTCCCTAATTGTAGTGACATTGATGATATCTGCATTGTCAAAAGTGCTTTCGCCAAATTGCCTTTTGAATGATATGCGATGGCATCCAATGCATCATCTGATACCGTAAGTTCCTCCTGGGCTGCTATATAATTAACATATTCAATGAGTTTAGCATCAGAAACATACGTGAAAAATAACTGCAACCCTCTTGAACGAAGAGGTGGTATCAATCTTGACGGCTGCGTGGTGGATAGAATGAACCTGCATGTAGCAGTGTATTTTTCCATGATGCGCCGCAATGCGTGTTGGGCATCTGAATTGAGGGAT
>JAUSPM010000095.1 GCA_030655675.1 Methanosarcinaceae archaeon
TAAAAACAATATTATTTGTTTAGCTGGTGCAGCGTTGTAGTGCAGAGTGTTTAATGAGTGCATGATAAAAACGATTATACCACCCGCGCAAGAGCGCGGCGTTGCCCTACATACACATAGAATTTTCAATTGCTTTTAGCGTATTCCACAATTTTTAATAGTATATGTTTTATAAACATATAGTTCGAGTAAATCCGAGCATAGCGAGGATTTTCTCGTACACTGTTTGCTAACGATTTCGATTATTCAATTTAGTATGTATGTATGTAACGTGCCGCCTGGCGGCGGTCGCATTGTTTTTAGTTTAAGATCGAACAATCTCATTTATGCAACAATCTTATCACATCTATACAGATACAATATTTCTATCGGTCGGATTAATTCTTTGTGCATATTTTTACAAATCAGATTTGCCGCGAAAATGCTCATATCGTTTGTGGCAGTGGGCTGGAAATATGCCGCCTGCAGCGGTTGTATTGGTTTTAGTTTGATAGAACAATCTCATTTACGAACCAATATTGACATATCTATACAAATACAAACAATATTACAACTAACCAATGCAGGTTCAGTCCATTCGAGATTCATTGCGGAATAAACCTCTTTTTCACATCTTCATGGGATATCACACGTCCATCTTCAGCAGCTTCCAAAGCAGTTGCTAATTTCTTTTTGACGTATAACTCGTACATAATGTCATCCCATGTTACATGATTTGGCATTTTGTTGATGAGATCTATTGCAGATTCTTTAATGATGTACATGTTTTTACCTCGGTAAAATCCAATATGCACAACAATCGCTTATATTTAGTAAATGTTGTCCTATTTTATTATTCCTTTATCTTGCCTTATCAATATCGGAATTATCGAAAGAGTGAAGAAAAGTCAGTACTGGTTTATTGACTCGATCTTCAACGATTGGGTAAGAAATAAGTTCAGGTTTGCGTAAGGTTTTTTTTGAGTACACAAAACAATCATAGTTAATCGTTATATATATACGATGATTATATATAATATAAAACGGTACTCAAAGGCTGTATACTAAATCGCTTAAGATTCAGCAATCCAGATGTGCAATAGTATGGGAAATCAAATAGATGGTGTGACATACTTATCCCCTCAAGCATGAAGCACATTGAATTTCAAACATTGTAAATACCAATCGGTGGTACGATATGGTTACAAAAAATGTAATTTGTGCATCTGGATGCACATTCTAATCTAAAACAAAATCCGGGAGATACCCGGATATTTTACTTTTTCGGCTCAGTTATTCTTTTTGCACTTTTTTCCATGATTCTGTTATAAAGAAACTCTCTTCCATATTCTTTATCATCAAATCATGTATTTCCACATTAGTTAAACTTTGTGACAATCATTTATTTGAACGAATAGTATCAAAGTTTTGCGCGCGCCAAACCTATAAATCCCATCCCAGCCAACCAATAGACCATGACAGACTTAATCTTCGATGACATTGGCAGTTATCCGCTACCTGATGGCGTGACAAAGGAATGGATCAACAACGCCTTTTTTACCCGCGCAGACGATGAAAAACTTTTCTCCATAATAAACGATAGTTTCCAGCAGAAGATCGATGCCGGAGTGCAGGTTCCCACATATCCGCAGTATCAGGATATGAACGTGCAGTTCTTGTCTATCATCAACAATCCGGACTGCGCCGAAGAGCCGTTCGAGGTCAAGGAAGACTGCGCGCGGATACTGGAACTTGAGGCCATCGAGACTGTGGCTGCAAAGTACAGAGAGGAGCATGGCGAGAAACTCGATATCCGTATATGTGTTACAGGTCCGCTTGAGTTGTATCTCAAGGAATTTGGCGGCACGGATTATACCGATATCCTGAACCTGCTGGCTGGAAGCGTGGATAGTTTTGTCAAAAATTCTATCAAGTCGGCAAAGAACTTCAACATCAAGACCGTTTCCATTGATGAGCCGAGTATTGGCATCAATCCGCAGGTAATGTTCAATAACTCTGATCTGGTCACTGCACTTACAACTGCTTCACAGTCAGCAAGTAAACATGGCGCGGATGTCGAGATACATTTGCATTCTCCCCTGCACTACAAACTTGCATGTGACACCCCAACCATCAGTGTTATTGGAGTGGAATCGGCAGGAAATCCGTCATATCTCGATCTTATTGACAAGAAGGTATTGGAGGATTCAGATTCTTTCCTGCGCATAGGGGTTGCACGCACGGATATTTTTAATCTTGCAGCAGTGCTCAATGAAAAGTATAACATCAACGTCTGGAAAGAGCCTGCGCGTCTTTTGGAAGTCGTTACAGACATGGAAACTCCTGAAGTGATAACAAAACGACTTGAGAAAACGTATTCCATATTCGGTGATCGTATCAAGTATGTCGGACCAGATTGTGGGCTGGGTGCATGGCCATCTCAGGAGATCGCTGCGATGCTGCTTAACAATGTAGCGCGCGGGGTTGCTGAGTTTGAGAAACGATAAGAAAAACAAGAAAATGCTCACTTCGTTCGCATTAACTTGCACTATATATTTATAAAATATATACTATAAAAAAAGATTTGGCGACCGGATCGGACGCCAGAATTTCTGATTTTCAAACAGATATACTGCCAGAGTCTGGTTCAGTGTATTCATATGTCCAGCCTTCCAGCACAATGTCAGTTACTGTGAAGGTAAACGTTCCGACAGCACTTTGCACTTTATTGGAACTCAATGCCACCTGTCCACTAACATTAGTAGTTCCACTATCAGTACCAGTTGTCAGTTCGCTCCAGTTACCAGATACCATTACACCTTCGACCGGCTTGTTATAAGCATCAACAATCGTTAGCGTAGCTGTGGCATCGGTATACCACCCTCTAAGCTTTATTCTCGTTGTGGACATATCAATGTTGGCAACATGCATCATTTGTGCGGATGGCTCTGTCACTGTGATGTACACCGTAGCTGTGTTACTGTCAACTGTGCTGTCATTTGCTTTGAATGTGAAGTTATCAGTACCTGTGTAATTGGCAGTTGGTGTGTAGGTAGCAGTGTTACCTGAGAGCAAGACAGTTCCGTTAGCAGGTTCATTGACAATATTATATGTTAATGAATCATCGTCAATGTCAGTTGCTGACAGTGTTATGTCAATAGTTGTATTTTCAGATGTTGTAGCTGCATAATTATGTGCAATCGGTGCATCATTCACTTCATTTAAAGTAACTGACACTGTTGCAATATTACTGTCAGTTGTGCCGTCATTTGCTTTAAAGTTGAAGCTATCGGCACCGTTGTAATTTGCAGTTGGTGTGTAGATGGCAGTAATACCTGAGATGGCGACATTTCCGTTTAATGGCAAAGAAACAATGGAATATGTCAGCGCATCGCCATCGTAATCAGTCGCATTCAGAGTAATAGAGATCGATGTATCTTCATTAGTGATTACTGACTGGTCATCTGCCACAGGTGGTTCATTGGGCGTCGCTGACCATTGCAAAGCCGCGTAAGCATCCACAATCCCATGCCCATATCCACTATCCAAGCCCACTGGTCCTTTATCTTCAGCCGTAGATTCTATGGCTTCCCTGACATTATCGGGGCCAGTGACGCCATATGATATCAACAGAGCAGCCACTCCAGATACATGGGGTGCTGCCATAGAAGTACCTTGATAGAAATAATACCCGAAATTTGTGTAGTCAATCCCATTGTGGGTCTGCTGAAGAACACCATCACCATAACTATCCCCGTTCTGATCTACGTTTAAATCGCCACCTGGGGCTGCGATATCCACATAATCACCGGTGGTTGAATAAGAGCTCACAGTTTCATCGTATCTGGTTGCACCAACTGCAATGCAATATGCATCATAGGCAGCAGGATAACTGGGTGGTGCACCTGCACCGTTATTACCGGCAGAGCAGACTATGGTAACTCCTTTATCATAGGCATATGCTAAGGCATTCTCTAAAGATATTGAAGGGTCGGGTCCACCTAGGCTCATACTGATGACCTGAGCACCATGGTCTGCAGCATAGTAAATCCCAGATACAATATCGTCATATGTACCGTAACCCTCTTTATCCAGCACTTTTATCGGCATAATGGAACTATTAAAGGCTACTCCAGCAATTCCAAGTTCATTATTTGTGCTTTGAGCAATGGTGCCGGCAACATGTGTACCGTGTCCTGCATCGTCATTAGGATATTTATCATCGTTGACAAAATCATATCCTGATACAAAGTGAGTATTAGCTAAATCTGGTGCTTGAGCATAGGTAATTACCTGACGGAGCTTACCGGCTCGATTACGAATTTCCTCTATGCGATCTTCATAAGCCACGCCCGTATCAATTACCGCTACTACGACACCGGTTCCTGTTGCTATGTCCCATGCCGGTTCTATATTAATTCCACCGCCATTTTCTCCATGCCAATCAGTATTTTCTTTAGATGTATTTATGTCTAGATGCCATTGAAGATCATAATATTCATCATTTGGGATCATATGAGCATAAGCGATGTAGTTTGGCTCAGCATATTCAACATTGGGATTTCTGCTATAACTCTCTACCATTTGAGATACTGTTCTTCCTTGTGGAACATTCATCATCATAAAATGAGGATTGGCACGTTTTATAGATGCTCCATTTTTTGAGTTGATCTCGGCAATCTTATTTTTTCCGACATCCGATTTGAATTTGACGATGAACTCTTCCTGAACATATTCATCACCGGAAGTTGTAAAAAAATCATTTTCAAATATTTTGAGACCCGAAGGTGCGGCGATAGCCGGCACAACGGTTATAGACAGTAAGATCAAGAAACTTGCAAATATTGATAATATTCTATTCGTCATTGTATCCACCAAACTTATAAAAAATTTGTTTACACTGTTAATATATATTGTTTATTATTATATGTACCATTCGTAAAAAGTTTAGGTAAATTAAATAGTTTACGGCGTATTTCTACATCATTAACGTGAACGAAATGAATGTTTTCGCGATAAACACAATTTGAAAAATATACACATAGATTAAATCAGAACATCAGCGAAAATCATTCTAATGATTGGAATATGCCGCCTGACGGCGGTTTACTCATTTTGTGTTTAAAATAGTTATGCAAACCCTACGTTCAACACATTTTCAACCACACTCATTGCATATTTCAAAACTACAGGTGTCACATATATCTCAATATAAGCAGCAATGAGCAGCAGCATAACTGCAATTCCAAACACAGTCCACAGATATCTTGACTTAAGATATTCAGAAGTCATAGAATTGATGCGTGAAACATCCCTGTTTATGCTCTCTATGTCATCGCCCATAAAAAAATTCTCATCAGCGATAGCCTTTGATTGCACGTATGCAAACCTGTATCCGAGTGATGCTGCCAAAAATAGGACCGGCAATTCGATAATTCCATGAGGCAGGATTGAAAATACAAAATATGAAAACGTGTAGAAAAGTCCGGAAATCATACCTTGCGGCCCCATATTCTCGTATCCAGACATTGCGCCATTAAAAATAAAGAATGCAAGCAATATCCCAAGAATGATTCCGTTTACTATTAGCATTAACACAGGTACAATATAGGACTGGAGGTATGCGAACATGCGGTAATCTTGCTTGGTATATCCGCAAAAATCCCATACAGAGGATGTATCTTCATCTGAATGAGCATTTTTTTCAGTTATAATTATAGTTTCTATTTTTGATAAATCAGAATCTAACATCGGGGCAACGTGTCGAATATGTCTATAAATTATGGTACACATTTCATCCATTTTGATAGACACGGCAGCATATATCGGGTGTTTTGAACGAAAGGAAAATTCTCCACTAAAAATGTTGTGTATGTATGAAAAAAATCCTGTGCCAAAAGATGCTGTAAATATAGCAATTGTGTTAAAAACAAATACAGACCACATCGGACTAATGTATCTGGCGCCTACCTCAACCTTTGCCATAGCAGCCGATGCGGTTGCAGCAATTACAGCACTAACCGGTTCAGGCTCGGCAAATACCGTCATTATAACATACACGGCAATGCTCAATATACACGCTACGATAGCCGATGCGGCAAACAGTTTCACAGACCAGAGAAAATCTGTGATGCCAATATGAAACTGATTGCCGGATGATTTGTTCATGTTTCAAAAAATAATATATTTAGTAGTTAATGTACTATCTTTGAGATCTCCATCTCAATTATATCCTCAGCTCCAAGATTTTTAAGTTTTGGGATGAGAATGTTGATCTCGCTCTTATTGACAACAGTCTCAACTGCGTAGTAATCCGACTTATACAACTGGGATACAGTTGGATGTTTCATGGAAGGCAGTGCGCTTATCACGATATCCAGTTTATCGGCAGGCACGTTCATATCAATGAGAACCTTACCACGTGCTTCGATAACGGCGAGCAGAAGTGTCTTGATCTCCTCGATCTCCTGACGCTTTACAGGATCAGCCCAGCTGTCCTTATTTGCGATAAGTTTTGATGACGATTCCAGCATCACATCAATGATCTTAAGACCATTCTTGCGAAGCGTAGAACCTGTCTCTGTCAGGTCAACCACAACATCCATGAGGTCAGGTACCTTTGCCTCGGTCGCACCGTAGGAAAAATGCATATCGATCGGGATGCCGAGATTTTCAAAGAACGCTTTTGTGATATTCGGATATTCGGTTGTGACCCTGCTCCCCGGTTTTATGTCAGCTGCGGTTTTTATATCGCTGTCCTGTGGGACGGCTATCACGATCTTCACGATACCTGCGCCCTGTTTGCTGTAAGGCATATCGGCAACTTCGACCACATCGGAATTGGATTCAATAACCCAGTCACGTCCTGATATCCCGAGATCAAAATATCCTTCATCGATATATTTTGGTATCTCCTGCGGACGCAGGATCTTAACCTTATTGATCCTTGGATCGTTTATTTTTGGATTATATTCACGTTCAGTCTTTTTAATCTCAAGATCTGCCTGCTTGAACAGCAAAAGTGTCTGTTCCTCTAAACTACCTTTTGGAATTGCTATATTGATCATTATTATCACTCGTTGGTTATCTCTAGCAATTGAACACATTTTATAATAATGAATCGATGGTTTAAAGTATATTCATGGTTAATATTTATTAAATTATATAACAACTATAATACACAAGATTGAGGTTATACAATGAGGATTACAACTGGTATTGAAGGGTTTGATGAATTAGTTCAGGGCGGACTATTGTCAGAAAGGATATATCTTGTCAGCGGCCCACCAGGCAGTGGAAAAACGACATTTGGTGTACAGTTTTTAGCACATGGTGCTGCAATTGGTGAAGTGGGTTTATATGTCACATTACTTGAAAGTCCACAAAACATCATTGATGATATGTCAAATTATGCAATGAATATACCGACACTCATCAAAATGAAAAAACTTCTTTTCGCAGATCTTGGTCCAAGAATGGAGTATGGATACATGGATGAACTCCATGAAGTGATAACCACTGACTATGAGGTGGGTTATTCATCTGTAGAAGGTGAGGCGCCGTCTCCTGCAGTGGTTTTCAAGGAAATCGCAGGGTACGTTGCGGAATACAATGTAAAAAGACTTGTGATCGATTCAGTTTCTGCAATACGTTTTACTGCAAAAGATCTCTCATTGGAAGAAAAAGAGATGAGCAGATTCATACGAAACCTCAAGAAACTGGGATGTACTACTATTTTGCTATCTGAAATGACAGATTCGAATTCATATACCACAGAGCAATTCGCTTCACATGGTGTGATCTTCCTGCATAATTTCCTTTACGATAAGACCATGACCCGTGCATTACAGGTTATTAAAATGCGCGGAACCAAACATGATTGTAACATGCGTGGGATACATTTTACTGAAAAAGGAATAAAAGTAGTGGATTATCTGGATTGATGGGTAGTGTCAACATGGCAAGTCTGTTCAAAAAGGAAGACAAAAGCAAGAAAAAGACCATCACTGAATCTGAAAGGTCAGATGTTGCAAAAGAAGCCTATAAGCTCGGTTTTGAGGTGGGCTATCACAAACATTCTGAACTTGGATGGGTCACTGAGAGTTTTTCCCATTTAGATAAATTTGCCAGTGAACGCGGTCTGAAAGATTTTGTTCACGTCTATTATGACAAAGGAAGAGTGGATGGTGTAAAATCCAAAGAGCGCGACATACATTCAGGTTTATCTAAAAAAGGGATTGAAAAGGAAGAGGAACGGGTGGAAAGATCACATGAGCAAGTTCACCCACAAGTTGGATTTGAAAAAGCATTTGAACCTGGATTTAAAACCCGCCATACAACAGATGAGCACAATTATTCCCCGACACACCAGCCTACCATGATGGATATGCCTGAATCTATTTCAGTAGCAAGATCTATTAACAGGCCTACAATGGTCAATGGTTTCAGACCACTCAAAACAAGGCGGTAATGGTAATTTTAATGTCAGGGATCAAGCCATAATTGGCAAGATCATTGACAAAAACCGTATCCTACGAATCTCTGTTTTTCATCCAGATTGGTAAGTACGAACCTGTCCGTCTTACTGTATGCAACTTCTTTTGTGCCGGAAAGTGAGACAATACATGTACTTGCAGGTGCTGCCGTATTTACACTTGAACCACCGATCGATATATTTTCAATACGCATCGGTGCAGATTGAAGTCCTGTAAAGACATGTAGCATATCTCCCACAGTAAATCCTTTTGAGAACTGCGAAAGTGTACATTCAAGTGTAAGCCCTTCTGCAACCTCTTCTTGATCAGATATAACAAAACCTCTCTCAAGTTCCTTTGACTGTATATTCTTAAGTGCCAGTCCAACCCTCGAACCTGTAGGAGCACTTTTCGCGTCCACATCGTGTAACTGTATGGAACGTATCTCAATGTTCTTATTGAGCGGGAATATACCTGTTTTGTCCTTTGCATTTATCGTCCCTTGAGAAACCACGCCAAGCACAACACATCCGATACCGGTAACATTGAAGAACTGGTCTATCACAACACGTTTTGGCAACTCGTTCAACTGTGCAAGTTCCTTATCTACCGTATCCCCTATGGAAAATATCATCTCTTTCAACTCTTCCATACCTTCGAAAGACGTTGTAGATATGGACATGTATTCCCAATTCTCAAGTGCTGTCCCGGAGGTTATCTTTTTTATTTTTTCCATCAGTTCATCGATAGCTTGAGGGTATGATGTATCTAATTTGGTAAACACGATAATTCCATGTTTATAACCCAAAAGGTCCAGTGCAACAATACATTCACCTGCAGATGCGTCAAGGCCTGTCGGAGGAATACACAGAATTGCGATATCTGAGAGATTAAGGGCTGTTATCAATGGTTTGATCGCTTTTGGATATCCATTTGCATCAATAGTGGTGAGTATTCTGCCGCTTTTAGCAAAATCATACATTGTGATATCTGCTCCCTCTCCCTTTTTACCAAGTTTTGAGGCAAGCGTTGTCCTGCCACTCCTTTCACTTCCGATAATCGCTATTTTTGTCATATTTGCACCATATTCTCGTTATGTGTGAGTGAATGCTCGTTTTGTGATATATGTCTTTTTAACAGCGTTTTTGTATAGATGTGATAAGATCGTTGCATAAATGAGATTGATCTATCTGAAACTAAAATAAATACAACCGCCGCAGGCGGCGTATTTCCATACCACTGACTCTCGTAATATGGACTTTTCTGCTAGTGTCATGTCAATTTGAAAATGTCGTGTTATGGCGAGCATAGAGGAATTGATAGGAACTATAAAAATCGTAGCAACAGTTTCTGCCGGAGGTGGCGCATTCCACTTCCACCAAGCCCTATAGCCTAAACATACAGTTCTCAGAACCACAAATACACCGACGTTTGAAAACTGTATTGTATTTCATGTTCGTAGTGCAGGAACGTGCCGCGTTGCGCGCGTGTGGTCACACGTGTTTCGCATCCATCTGACTACTTTCTATCTAGCGACATTATGTGGTTGACTCGACACTAGTCTTGTGGTAAGATTGCATACTCTGAATTAATGCAACAATAAGGGATTATTTTCTCGTTTATGGAAGAACATGCCGCCTGCAGCGGATTGTTTCGGCGCCAAAAATAACTAAACAAACACTTGAATGTGTATTTGATACTAAAACATTTGACAAGATTAATTATTACCACAACTCACCTTTGCACATAGACTCAGTCTTATCATTGGTGCTCTGGTTGAGTTTTTTGATCTTAACGATATATTCATCCCCTATACTCTCCGGTTCACTAAAAACGGCATCCACACTAAGTCTTCTGAGATATTCCTGATATGTGGAAATAATACTAAGGTCTTTGACACGTATCTGCACATCATCGGCAATACGTGTGCCATCCTTCACCTGTTTTATTGACTCGATCATAGGTCGCAGTATACTCTCACCCAATTGCAGGCAACGTTTTTGCAATTCGGTTTCATTTTCATTCCACTCAACCGACTGGAATCCTTCACGTACGACCCTTGAGAAAAAATAGTCCCGTCCAACGTCATTATAAAATTTAAAGGCATGTTGCAGGTCTGCACAGTTACTCTGAGAGCATGTATATTTCACTGGATCGAGTATCATCTGCGGGTCTTTGATAACAACACCCTCATGCTGAACTTTTCCAAGTTTTCTGATGATACTTGCAATCTCATCCTGCGCATCATCAAGCGAAAACTCACCAAAGAATGTCACCTGGTTCAATCCATACTCCTCTGCAAGTTTCCTGCGTTCGTGCAGGAGATATGGTTTGCCACTGTCCTTGTGCCTGATATCAAACACGAAAAAGTCAAGGGATTCGATATTATAGACATTTTTTGGGACATAGGGATTATCGGGACCTGTCATCTCTCCATACAGGACAAGGTCTGGATGTTGATCGAAAAAATCATGTTTCAAAAGATTTTGTGCGCGATCTGTTGAATAAGGGCAGATAAGTCCACCGCGTGTAAATGCTGCGATCCTTCCACCAATATCAGCAACGCGCACATTGTAGCCGTTCATCTTTTCTTCGACGGCTACTGTTTTGATCGTTGAGAAATGGCTTTCAAGCGCAGGACCAAGGAGCATCGCTCTTTGTATCTTTGGAAACCCCCGTATCAACTCGAACGAGCCGTTCCTTTGGTACAATACACTCCCGTGTTCGATCTTTGAAACACTCTTATCGAACCGGAAAAATCGCTGGGATTGGTCTCTGCTCCAACCTCCATCCCAAACTTGTAACAGTATCTTTCTATCCAGCAGTCCCTTGATCTTGGATTGCGACATGTTAAGGTAATCTGCCGCACCTTCAATATCCAATTCAATATCCGCAGTATCTGGTCTAGCGTTCATGACCTGGAAAATACGTGCTGTTTTTACGTTAACAGCACGATTTAATTGTTAATAATATCTAATTTATAGAATTATGTGGTGCGAGTTAATCCGAGCGTCAGCAAGGATTAACTCGTTGAATTTTAATCCACCATGGCGTTGACAATAGATCTTCTTGTGATCAATCCTACCATCTCATCTTCGAGATTAAGCACAGGAACACCACTGATGTTTTCCTCGATCATCATCTTGACAACATCGGATACCGAAGTGTTCGAATATGCTGTTTTTACACCTCTTGTCATGATATCTTCTACAATGAGATTCTTGATGCGGGCATCCTGTTGGTTTCCTGAAACGACATCCCTAAAGGCACGCATTGCCTTTGCAACATCATTTTCGGTAACGATTCCGACAAGTTTTCCATTCTCCATAACAGGCAGTCTTCCAATGTCGTTATCAAGGATCAGATGTCTGATATGGCTCACCCGGTCACCCGGACTTGCGACAATAGGGTCTCTTTGCATAATTTCTGCTGCGTATCCACCAAAATGGTTGTTTTTTATCAGCTCTTTTGGAGTCACCCATCCAACAATCTTGTCATTCTCACTGACCAGGATTATGCCATCATTCTTTTTTATCAAGGTGATAGCATCGTTGATCTTTGTATCAGGCAAGACCTTGACATAATTATCGGATACGGCTGTCGCAACATGAAGTGATGATGCAGGTTTTGCACCTTTTTTCCGTGTTCCGAGTTCTTTAGTAAGATTTCTCATTGTCAGAATACCTACCACGTTACCATCATGCTTAACGAGCAGACGGCGCGTATCTTTTTTATCCATCACGTCAAGCGCATGGGATATCGTATCTGATTTATCGATGGTCTGTGGCTGCACCATTATATCTTTGATTTGCATAGTTATCATCTCTTACATCCAAAAACATTTCATAAGACAAAACTAATCTAATTTATTGATTGCTTTAATAACATCGCTTCTGCTGATCATCCCAACAATCGCGTCATCCTGTTCGACAGGCAGTGCCGTGATATTTTCTTTGATCATGATCTTTGCTGCATTAACAATTGTATCATTACCTTTTATGGTCACGACCGGACCGGACATAATATCTTCTGCAACGAGTGGAACTTCTTTTATGTAACGATATGTCTTTTCACCACCGGGTGTGGGACGTCTTGCCATCTTGATGCTTTTGGTTGAAAGTTTACCTTCATAATCTGTCATAGTACTTAGTGCGAGGTTTGTTGTAGATATAATACCCACAGCCTCTTCAGCGTCATCTATGACAATAACCTTGTTGACTTCGTTTCTTTCCATCTCATCGATTACATGGTTTATTGTGTGATGCCTGTGAACCGAGATGAAGCATTCACCCATCGCATCGGAAACTTTTGTATCTAATGACTGCTCTGATATGTATTTGACAATATCTTTTTGTGTCACTATACCAATAACAGAGTTTTTTGTAACAGGGAGGTTGTTTATGTTGTTCTCAAGCATAAGATCAACAGCCTGTTTGATCGAAGCACCCGGATAGATCGTTATTATTGGCAATTCTGTCATTACCAGATTTATAGGAACTTTATCAATTGGGCGCCTTCTCCATATAGGCTCTGCCTGAGCCAGACGTTTTACCAGATCGGATTTGGTGACAATACCAACCATTTTATCATTGTCAACAACAATAATAGAACCGATCTTGTGTTTTAACATCAACTTCCTTGCGTGGGATATTGGCTCATCCGGCGTAATGACGTATACCGGGGAACTCATTATATCTTCTATTTTCATTATGTACCTCCTTTTTTTGTAGTATCTAATTATAATTATAATTATAATTATAAACACAGTAAACGATGCATCAAACTTTCATCGAATTATGAGGATGAAAAGTCACTGTTCTATTCGGTTATTGAACGCAGGATATCACGCTCAGTGATTATACCGCAAAGAACACCATCATCGATTATTGGAATAGAACCGACATTTTTCTCAATCATAATTGCTGCCGCCTCTCCAATATCCAGATCGGACGATGCCCACACAACATCTTTTGATATAAGTGAACTTATCGGGGCGTCGAATGCTTCGTGGATGTTTCCTGTTACGAGTTTATTGAATGCATCACCGCTGCCCATGAAATTCATGATATCAGAAGCAGTGACGACTCCAATAAGTATACTGTCTGTCACAACAGGAAGTCTCCTGAATCCCTCATTTACCATGATCTTTGCAGCATTGAAAATTGATGTATCGGCTTGAGCAGTTTTTACTTTTTTGCTCATATACTCGCCAACGGATTTGTTGGCATGTATGCCTGCAACAAGTTTTACAAAATCCTTTTCCGTACAGATGGCAAGCACGCGACCGTCTTCGCTTAATATAGGAAGACCACCGGTTTTCTCTTCACTCATCATTTTAAGTGCATCTGAGATATTCGAATTTTCCCTCAGGTGTGAAACATTATGGCGCATTATCTCTTTAACGTCTGCATTGATGGCTGCAAGGAGGTTGCCCTTAAACTTTTTTTCAACAAGCAGGTTCTTACTTCCTCCACCTAAGAAATCGATAATATCAACGGATGTGACCACTCCTTCAAGGCGGTTCGTACCGGCATCGGTGATCGGGACACGCCTGAATCCTTTACTTGTCATTGTCTTTATTGCGCCCATGATCGTTGTTGTTGGAGGGACAGTGACCACATCTTTAGTGGCAACTGCCATGATATCTCCTTCATGTTCCGATATCTTTGCTTTGAAATTGACAGGTCCGACATCCATTGTGCCTATAGTGCTTTGCATTTTTGAGTCGTGTCTCTGAATGGTTTTGTCGTTTGCATTCAGTTTTTCATGCACTTTCATCTTTGCCTCTTCAATCCTGGATATATTGTTTCGTGTATTCAATTAAACCACCAAACTGTCGAATATTTCTATCTAAAATCTCTAAAAAATATGACTAAAATTTTGAGTATCTTGTTTTCAAAACGCTACTGTCATCCAAACATCCCTACAATTAATAATAAAGACTGATTTGGTAATAAGTGTTTGGTTACTGAATAAATCTCGATACGTGCATTACATCACTTCTAAACCGGTACCAATCAGGCAAGCCCGTAACACATCCCGCCTGTCTACAATCCCTATCAGTGATTTTCCATTGATAACACAGACCCTTCCGGTATCGTAGTGAAGCATCATCTCTATAGCTTTTGAGATTGGTGTGTCCTGTGATATTGTATATGCTGGGGTCGACATAACCTTTTCGACTGTTGTAGACTCGCTGGGATTTGTGCCATGTGCTTCACGTGATCCTGTTCTCGCGTATCCTGATTTTATAACATCTCTTCTTGTTATCATCCCCATCACTTCGTTCTTGTGAGATACTACAGGCAAGCCGGTGTAATCGTATTCGATCATCTGTAACCAGATTTTTGTAATACTGTCATCTGGATGGCACGTCAAAACATTGGTCGTCATGATCTCTCCAACTGTTTTTGGGGATATTTTTGTAGGATGGATATTATTCAGGATATCCATAATACTCAGTATTCCGACACATGTTTTATCGGTTGTTGATACAACTACAGGAACTCGATTCTGCTTTGCTTCTACTAAAAGTTGGGCAGATCTTATTATATCCATATCAGGGGTGATAGTGGGACACTCACGTGCATACCCTCCAACAGTCACATTGGACCTGGTGGATGTAATGTTGAGTATATCCTGGTCTGTCAGAATGCCGATTACCCTGTTCGATTCATCGACCACAGGAAGCCCCCGTAAATAATGGTCGCGCATCTGTTGTCTTGCATGAGTGACAAAATCACTATCTTTTACACATACGGGTTCTTTAGACATAATTTCTTCAACGATCATGTTTCTGCTCCTTTTGTTGTATGTTTATTGGTCAGGTTTGATAATCATAGTTATATGTCTGTAAAAAAATGATTATAATCAGATCTACTAACTTTCGGAATCTTTACAGGATTCACATAGCATTAACCCATTTACAAGCATTACGTTTTCACCAACTGTGCCGCATTGTTCGCATATCCCTTTTTCCAGTTCCGGTGTTCGAAGAATGTTTTGTTCATTGTTCATTTTGATGAGACTTTCTAAAATGGTGTTAAGGCCAGGTGCTATCATGAGCAGGTCTTTGTCTGTAATAATTCCGGAAGCACTACTGTTCTCTTTGATAACAAGCCTACGGATATCGTGTTTGAGCATTATCTTGGCAGCATCTATTATGTTAGTTGAAGGTTTTGCGGTTATAAGAGGGGAGGACATGATCTCTCCGGCAAATATCTTGCCCGGTTCCTTTTCCCTTGCCACTACTTTTCTAACAATATCGCGTTCGGTTATGATCCCTACAGCATTGTTGTTCTTTGTGATGACAATACTCGAAACATTGCGTTTAGTCATTTCATCGGCAATTTCGACAACATTCGCTTCTACATCCAAAGCAAATACATTTTTGGTCATAACCTCACTGACCAGCATCTCATTTTCAATTTCCTTGATAGAGGTGCTAGTTTCTAGGTCTCTTTGAGTCCCCAATACCATAAGATATCACTTCCTACTCCCGTTGATTATAGGAAATACCCACTAATTAAAATGAATGTTGTTATGGCATATATAGATGATTGTGGAAAAATTGGGGATGTTAATTAGGAGTAATATAATGATTGGAATTATTGGAAAGCATAAGGATCAAAGATTCACAGGGAGCCCTTTACTTGCCAAATAATCTTTCATTTGTTTGACCGAATATGTTCCAAAATGAGCTATCGACGCTACAAGAACAGCATTTGCATGTCCTTTTTCTACGGCTTCATACAAGTGTTCGAGCGTTCCGGCTCCGCCTGATGCGATTACAGGCAAGTTCACTGCATCGGCTATTGCTCTAGTCATGGGAATGTCATATCCGGCTTGAGTTCCGTCTGCATCCATGCTTGTGGGTAGAATGGCACCTGCACCAAGTTGTTCAACTTTTTTCGCCCATTCGACTGCATCAATTCCTGTGGGTTTATTACCTCCGTTTATCATCACTTCAAAGCCGGAAGGCATTTGTGAAGAAGTTCGTGTATCGATGGCAACAACGATTTTTTTGCTGCCAAATTTCTCTGATGCTTCTCTAACTAATTCAGGATTTAATACAGCAGCTGTATTCATGGATACTTTTGATACGCCGATATCCAGCATGTCTTGAATATCCTGGATGCTTCTGATCCCTCCGCCAACTGTCAGGGGTACAGAGATTTTGTTAACTGTTCTTTTTACAGCATCGATCAAGGTTTTTCGATTCTCAATTGTTGCTGTAATATCTAAAAATACGAGTTCATCTGCACCGGCTTTACTGTAAGCCTCAGCGTTATCTGCCGGATCGCCTACATCTGCAAGATCGACGAAGTTAACTCCTTTTACAAGCCGTCCGTCTTTTACATCCAGGCATGGTATGATCTTTATATAGTCCATAATTTTTTCTCCCATTTGATTAAATGACATTTTTATGTAGTATTATGCTAAATGTCATCTATTTTATTGTTTGTATTTGTTTATCTGATGAAATGTCGGTGCACATTTCAAATACCCCAAACCCCATGCAGCAACCCCGGCGCAGGCGGCACGTTCCATACCTACCATTCGTTCGCATTCGTAAAATACGCAGTTTC
>JAUSPM010000097.1 GCA_030655675.1 Methanosarcinaceae archaeon
TGCAGAGCCACCATTAAGCTTCTGCAATTCCTCATAATCAACATTCAAGACATTATGTTTCATTACTAGAACATCACCAATAGCAGAAGAAGGATTTGACGAATAGCCACACAACACATCAAAAACAACATTTGAACCATCATTAGTCCAATAAAGTTCAAACATTGAGCTTAAATCATATGGTAATTCATCAGGATATACCGATCTACTATCACCAAAATAATTCACACCTTCCCCCATTAATTTTTCCCCCGTCTTAGATGATCGAATCATAACCTCAAATTGAGAATTGTCTTCAAAATCATATGTTGCATACATTTTACCATCGGGAGAAAATGCAATTGGATACGGACCTGTCGCGGGACTATTGATTTGATATAACTGTTTATCACCTTCATATATGTATACACGTATGTTACCATATTCATCCTGAACTCCAAATGTCTTATAATTCCCACCTGGACTAACAACTGTTTTTTTCATCGCATCATGATTCACACCAAACTTCTCAGGCATATCGGCTTCTTCAAATGCATTCACACTATCCGGATTCGTAAACGACATCGCTTCAAATTCTTCATCCGATATATCGTATCTTACATCAAGTACCGGTGTCGCTGATGCCGATGAGGTCAACATCAAAGCGATACCAAGTATAATCATAACTGTTTGTTTGTAATTCATTCATGCCACCTGAAATCTTAGGATTGGTTCACATTATTTAAAATTGTCTATTCAATATCACAACCACCCAACCCTTCGATCAAAACACGCATATCATCCGCCACATCAGCATCTAAGTGCAACTTGACATGGCTAGATGTTCGTTTCACTTTTACCTTAACGGACATCAGTTCAAGTTCGACATCGGTTGAGAGTGTTGCTTGCAACTTATCGATATCATCACTGCTGCTGGAACACATCTGAACAAGTTTAGGGTACACTGATCTTGCATACCCTTCATGGGTGAAATCCATCTTTCGTGTATACATCTCAACCGCCTCTTGAATCATTGATGAAATGGCATCCCTGTTATCCATAATTGCAGCGTAATGCTGTTTTGTCTGACTGGACTTAGTGATATCTGTCACAACTTCAAGAATGTTCTCAAATCCGCTTTGGGGTATAGCGAACGTGGCACTGTTCTTTAATTCTTTTTCGAGTTTTTTGATATCCTTTAATTCTGCTGTATTGAGATTCACTTTTTCGATGGTCTGTACATCCTGGTCACTCTTAACCTTCATTATCCTGATTATTTCCGAAAAAACCTGAAGATGGATCAGGTTTGAACGGGCGTTGTTTGCTATATTTTGTAAAGCATCCGAATCGTGGTTCTTGACGGTTTTTGAGAAATCATCCATCAGTTTTCGATACATGTCCGTTTGCTTATCTACAATCGGCAATGCGTGTAATTTGATCCAAAAATACGTGTCTTCGTAATTGGACATGGTATCATCAGACAATACCAAACGATGATTCAAGGTGAACGGTAGAACGGTCAATGCATCTTCATACGTAATAGATGAATGACCATTCAACCATGCAAGTGACCTGGAAAACTTGATTATTGATTCGATATGTCTCTGACCGATCGGATATTGGATCTTACTGCATATATCATTATCAAAATCACACGATTTACAGTTCATGGTATTGATGAACATCCCATTGGCAATATCTCTCCGGTGACAACATGAGAAGAATATCTGGGAGATACATGAGATCCAGAACAATACATCACCCGGAACATTTACCTTTTCGATATCGGTAAAGACTTCTTTCATGTCATTGTATGTCAGAAGTGATGGTAATTTATCTTCTGCAGTATCACTGGTCTTGATCTGTTGGATCTGAAGTGAAGTGAATAAATTAGGACCCGGCATTGATAAACATATATCTATGCGATCACTAAGTGCAGGTTCAAGTTCACGTCCATCGTTTTGCATGTGAACCGGGTTTTCATCAAAGATCGTAATGAAAGGTCGGGCAGATTTGAAGATCTTTCCTTGATATTCAAGTTCCCCTTCTTCGAATAAACGCAGCAGAGTATCCTGTAAGGATTTACTTGAACGGTTGATCTCATTCCCAAACTTCACTGGATGGGTTACGAATTTCATACTATGTGGATCGAAATTGAACTTCTCATGGGTTGATACGAGGCAACCGTTTTGATCGTAAGTATATTGCGTAATTGTTTCAACGTTCGTACCGTACAGTGATTCCTGTTGGGTTTTGTTTGGATCGCATTGCAGCATACCAACTTCTTCACCACCAAAGAAAACTTTGGTAAAGGCGTTGGTAAACCGACCTTTACCAACACCCATGATTCCCCGGAGCAGTGTTATGCCGTTTGGTGTAATGGGGATTAAACTCAACATCTGCTTGATCTGTTCATCGGGAATGCGGACACTCTCTTTAACATTACCAAATATAAGATCAAGCCCCTCCTGCACAATTTTGCGATTTATAAATGATGGTGATTGCATGTATTTGTCTCCTGTTTTACTACTATTGATTTGTCTAAAGCATTTCTGAGATCACATCAAATGCTGATGAGAACGGATCCTGATTCTTCCCGACTTCATCCTGCTTTGGTTTTGGTGCCAATTGTTGACTGACCTGTGCACATGACATGTTCTCTACACCCATTTGTTTGGACTTTTTTGATTTAGTGTTGACTTTCGAACTATACTGGTTTGTGAGACCTTCAATTGCGTGAAGTAAACCTTCGATCTCGGAATTGTTTGTTTTGTTCAAATGCCTGATTTCCTTCACCTGCTTCATGATATTGTTTGATGATTTTTTGTGCATTGCCCCCGATTTCTTTGATTTCATCTTTTTGATGTTCTTTGAAAGCGTATTTACGATTTTGTCCAATCTACCCTTAAGGTCAAGCTCAACTTCCGTGATGATCTGACTGTGCAAATGGGTTCGAATATCACTTAACTGATTGGCAGAAATACCCTGATTACCAAACGCAACATCGATCATGATCGTTTGGATCCTGATACTGTTCTTGAGTGTGGAAAGATTGGATATCCGGTCAAGCATTCCCAACTGCTCTGCGTTTTCGTTGATTGTATCACGGTTTTCCCAGATCACATCGACAACCGTTTCGATTGATATTGAATTTTTACCTATTCCCCCGCTTTGGGCATTGTTTAGGATAGACATTACTTTTTCAATATTGTCTTCTGAAACATATCGCAAACTCCCAAACGCCCTGGCAGAAAATTGGTCGAGTTCCCTTTCAATTGTACCGCGCAAACGACCAAACACACCACGGGTCTCTTTGGGGAGTGCATTCTTGATCCTTTCAACATATTCGGATTCGGATTCACGCTTCGTTGCAAGTGCTGCACCGCTCATCCGGTATGCCACCAAAAAGCCTGCAGGAAGCGATACTGCTTTTACACCACATGATGCCTGAAGATCCATGACCTTTTCTGCTCTTTTGATAATATCCTCAATGGTCTGTGATGCCGTGGATAGAGCCGGTTGATCTGTCGGTTCTGATGCTTGTTTTGTTTGCAAATCTACACTCTGGCTGTTTTCTTCGAGAAAATTCAATATCGATTGATTGTACATTTAGATACCTCTGATATCTTGTCTGGTCTTTTTTTGTTGATTGGTTGCATATTGTTACAAAAAAGAAAAACAATGTCAGTAGAAGACATTATAAGACATTCAAAGTTCAAACAAACAAGTTTGTTTTAACTGTTGGAAAATATTATATAATGGAGAGGAGATATAGATTACTATGACACAAACATGGAACGAAATGCTGGAAATATTCCACAATAATCCTGAGATCTCCGTCCTGAAGGCAACTTTCGAGTCGTGCCAGGTGATTGGGGGAGAGTATATAACAGCAGTCGCATTCATTGAATTCAAAGATGAACATGAAGGACACTGTTCCGGAGTATACACGTGGTTCGATTCGATCTCAGAAGAGGCAGATGGGTACATGAAAAATGCCTGCAGGGATACAATGGATGGATGTCCGGTCAGTGAATTTATGGTAATTGCTCCAAAGACTAAGATCACGGCTAAAAGTCTTGATGAAATAAAAAATAAACTCGCTGAAGAGAATATGGAGCATCTCAATGGTGAATTTGGGTACATAATTGAAATCTACTACAATGAGATTCTCAATGATATCCTCACCGATGAAACGATCAGAACACGCGATGA
>JAUSPM010000098.1 GCA_030655675.1 Methanosarcinaceae archaeon
GCAATGGTATAGAGAATTTCTGCCAGTGAAATAAATTCATGCTGCATTTGCAGTTCATCGTATATATCATTGCAAACGGAAACTTTAAATTATATCAACGAAATTAAGAAATGAAATTTAGTATGCCAAATATAAATTTTAAACAAAAATATGTTTGGAATAATACGTATTATTCTATACCAGTGGAATTGCTCAATATTGCATTTGCATTTGCATTCAGAATTATTGCAAATGGAAAGGTTTAAATTGCATTGGCAATTATTTGTTTATAGAATGCCAAAGGAGAAAACGAGATGCAAAATGTGAAAAGTTTCGATGATATCTTAAACAGGGAGTCAATATTCATTGACAAAAAAACGCTAAGAAGAGGATATATGCCTCCATCATTAGAAGATGTCCTTCATCGTGATGATATTATTAAAAAATATATCTCGTGCTTAAAAGATGCTTTGGAAAATGAAATTCCAAATAATGTTTTCATTTTCGGGAAAACAGGAACTGGGAAAACGATGTTGACTGAATTGATCACAAATGATTTGGTCAAGACGGCTGAAAAAAATAATGTTAAGATCTTGGTATCTTATATTAATTGTGAAACCAATAATACCGATACAGGGGTCATGAAACAGCTTGTTGGACCTCTCCAAAAAGAGTTGGATATAAGTGATAAAAAAGTGTCCAATTCATTTAGTGCATATTTCCATCATTACTGTGATCTGATCAATGATTTTGATGGGGTTCCAGTTATTATTTTTGATGAAGTGGATAAACTTAAAAATCCGGATATATTAAATCAGTTTTCCCGTGTTCAGGAAAATAGGTACACCAATAAAAATATTTGTATGCTTGGAATTACAAATGATCTGTTCTTTGTTGAACAACTGAATACACGTACAAAAAGTGCATTGTCTCAGCAGGAAATAGATGTGCCACCATATGATGCGAGTCAACTAAAAGACATTTTGAATACAAGAGCATCAATGGCGTTTAAGGAAGGAGCTCTGGGCAATGATGTTATTATATTATGTTCTGCACTTGCTGCACAGGAACATGGTGATGCTAGAAAGGCTCTTGATCTGTTGCGTGTGGCAGGAGAAATTGCAGATTCCAATGGTGCGACGACAGTGACGGAAGAGAATGTATATTCTGCAGAAAAAGCAATTGAAAGAGATCATGTGGTAGATACGATATCCCATCTCCCAACTCAAACAAAGCTTGTCATATTAAGCATTGCTAAACTGTTTGTTGAAAATTCAAAGAGCCGGACCAAAGTCACTACACCAGCAGTTTATGACCTGTATGTCAAACTATGTAATAAAATCGACATGAGGACACTTCAGCGTCGTAGAGTGGCTGATTTGATCGGTGAATTGGACATGCTTGGTATAATCTCTGTGGATAAAGCCGCACGTGGTAGATATGGAATTGTAAACGAGATTGCCATAAATATTCCGGTTGAAACGATATTTAATACAATATTGGAAGATATGAGGTTTGAATCTTTAGCAGAACCAGCTAAAGAAAGCGGACAAAAAACATGGTTTTGAGAATATTGGGTAGTATCCGAAATGGTCAGGGAATGCATAGGGGCTGATATCCGGGACACATCACAATTCAAGTGGTGTGCGATCCCACAGTCCAATTACAAAGCTACGTATCGCAGCAGTTAAGACATTATCCTTAAAAAATAACAGTACCTTGATTGAACAGACTATGAGTATCATGGTCATTGCAAAACCCTGGAACATTGAAAAAACCTCAACCAATGCCTGTGATGCGTTATTATGATATATTCTACGAGCAAACATCAAATCATCTCTTTTTAAATTAAAATGTATCGGGCGAAATTGTTGGGATCGGATCGGTCGTTCCCCAATCGGTTGGGTCCGTTATGCTAAATGCGGTTGAACCGTTTATTTCTTTTATATCCATACTATCGATATACGATGCGCCTTCGGTTTGCAATTTTTGATAACTATTCTGGTCAATATCAATAAATGCCGAATGGACCGAATCAATTGAATCACTGATACCCGATATTCCAAAAAAAATCAAAGCTGCGATCATTGCTATCAGACTGATAGGGATTATCAATTTAATTGCATCGATAATCAATTCAATTGGACTAAAAGACATGATGATTAAGTAGTGGTATCTGTGAATTGTTTTCCGATCGATACTTTTTCCATTATGTAATTGACCATATTATTTGAATTCATTTCAGATATGATGACGGCATTTTCATACGATTTGATCATCATATCCAATACGGCAGCACCTGCTGCAATGCCAATAAATGGAAATGATAAACTCAAAAAGTCTTGGTATATTGATATAATACTACTGTCTGAGTAATGATCAACCATATTTTGAAACATCACAATCACCTTACCTACATTCACTCAATAATTTCGCGCGCACGGTCAATGAACGTATCTGCAACGGATTGTGGAAAACGAAGATAAAGGTGGCTGAGAATGACCATTGCTGCAGTAAATGCTACGATGATACCAAGTACGTTGATCACCTGGAACATCAATCCAATTACGGGACTTGAGCCTACTGTTGAAACTGATTTTTTGAACATGGGTATATGGTTAGAACATGTTTGGATCATTGACAATGCTTATCACTTTATCTGCACACGCATTGACTGTAACACCATATGCACCGGATTGATTTGCTACAAGCGGATCGGCACCACTGACCAATACACTGTATACCAATGCAATGGCGATGCTAACAGATACAATTACAACCATGATCTGAATCAATTCCTTGTAACTTTCAAATAACATAGTTCAAACCACGTTAAAGATCATTTATGATCTCATTCGTTTTATCGGTAGCAGTCGTCATGACACTTGTTACAGAACCCTGTGTTGTGTCAACCATATCTTTCCCACCGGTAAATGCAGCATAATAAAGCGCAACGGTTGTTCCAATTGCAGCAGACGCACCAATAAGATATGGGGCATATCGCCGCAAAACTTCAAGGGGAGATCCTTCGAATGATGATATTGATATTTTTGTAAACACAAAAGCCTCTCATTTTTAGAAATTTGGGGTTAGTTCACAGCATGCCGGAATATTGTATGTAACGGGAGAGATCATAGATGAATGGAATTAGCTGAGCTATCATTTTAGCAATCTCATTCAATGCCATTAATGACACTGTGACAGTGGCAAGGTAATTCCACCAGATTGCCCATGCTTGCTTGAATTCTCCACTCATCTGGATCAATTGATAATCTTAGTGGTCAGTGCATCGATAATCTTTATTGTGCTATTGCCGGTAGCCTCGGTCATAGTGTATACCTGAGCCACAATTTTCTGAAGCATACTGGCCCCTGCAGCCAATAATATGATTGCATAACCGACTCCGATCAGATCACTGTAGACCTGGATCGGACTGTAATTATCTACTATTCTCCCGAACATACGTGTATTTTCCAAACAACTAAGATCGTTGCATTACCATATTGCAGTTGATCCGTCAAGACCGGCGTCTTCTGCAGCTGTATATTGTGACTGCTGTACAATTGCTGTGGCATCATCTATAGATGATCCTGCATCACCGAATCCGTTCTTAATGAATTTAACGGCTTCACCGTATGCACCGTAGTACAGGGACGCCAGTGTTCCCACGGCAACTGTTGCAGCAAGAAGATATGGTGCGTATTTTCTCATAACGTCAATGACGTTCGCTTCTGTCTGTTGTTTTAATTTTTTTCCAAACATTTTTTCAAATCCTCCTAGAGATTTCTATATTTAAGTTAACTAGATTCTAAAAATGTCGCAACATTCGTACCACCATATTTTTCGTCAAATCGAAAAATCGATGTTGTTCATACAACCGAAAATCATACAAAGTAATTGAGCATGGCTATTCTTAAGTCACATGAGTAGACGTAACAATGTAGAACATAAATATAAATGTTTAGGATTGTTTTGAAGAAATAGTATAATCTTTTTATAATGGATGTTACATATTCAAATTCAATGGGATTTGATGATGATATTTTTTCACCCAATGCGATGAATGATATCAGTAATTGGGATGATGAATTAGGCGATATGCAGAAATCCGTTAGTGGATCTCGTGGCAGTGCTATGAGTTTTACTGTTAAGGAGTTTGCGGATTTTGATGCTAAGAATTCTGCCATGGCTCAGCGCATAAGCGGGGTTGTTGCAGAGCAGGCAGATACGATCCTAAATGCCGCGCCTGAGGGTATATTCGATGATGTGAGTGATGCACTTAAGATGTGGGGTGGAAATACTGTTTGGGGCGGTGGAAAACAAACAGAATCGACAATGAAATATACGTATGGAATGCAGCATCTCAGGATGATGAACCTGCTTAATGGGAATGTGGCGGGGCAGTTCAATAAAGATTTGAGGGATGGGTTTGGTTTAACACAACATCTGTATGATGTTATGAGATTTCAGGGGCGTATTGCGGGTATTGGCGTTGCAACGGTTGCAGCAGGTACAATTATAGCATCAGGCGGCACGGCATTACTTGCAGAATCTGCATTACTTTCAACAATTGGGTTGGGGGCTACCGGGTTAATAGTTGAGTCAATAACAGGATGGGGTATTGGAGTAAATAATGGAACGGGATTTGGTTCCAGGACTGTTCAGAAACTTGCCGGCGGGATCAGGGGTGTTTTTTCTGATGAGAATTTGGAAATCAAAACGAATCTAAAAGACGGGACTGTGGGGATTGCAGGTGCTAAACTGATTGTAATTGAAACTGTGACAACCGATACGTTAAAACATGATACTTTTAAGTTTCGGCAGGGCGTGCAGATTGGCATTCCTCATGCTGTTTATGTTGAACGGGTTGTAACCCGGAACGGACAGGTTTTGGGGATTGAAGAGATAAGTCTGGATAAATACATCAAAAAACAGGGTGATGAGGTCAATGGTTTGAATTTGCGCGATATTGTTACAAACAAAAACCACGATTATAAAAAGTTCGATAATACCGTTTTAATCTCTGAAGATACCACAACTTTAGTTCATGTACATAAAGTTGTAGCAAATGATGATGATCCACATCTTACTTATCGTTATCATGGGCAGGCATTTGATGAAAGGATTGCTTTATCTACAACTATCTATAACCAGGGTGGGAATGCAACTGAAACCCATTATAAAATACCGAACGGAAAAATAGTCTATAGTGAATTTCACCAAAACACGGTGGATGAGGAAGATGAATTGTTTAAACCGACAATTTCGTCGTTGTTGCTTGGTACGGCAGGTCAGTATTCAATCAACGCCTCTGAATCCGGCTTGACGCCGACAGGGAATATTATTACCCTGATGGCATGCAATGATGTGAAGATGGGGTATCTGGATGTGATACGGGCACAGCAACGTTTGAATAATGCCCGTAAGGAAATAAAACGTTTTGAGATCATGCAAGCGGCAACAAGTCCATTAATTGCTTCGGGTCAGGCACTCACGTTCACGAGATCAAAAAGCGCGCCGTCAATTTTCGAAGCTATGACTTTGATACCACAAGTTCCGCTATTGGCAACACATTCAAAGGTTGCAAGCATGGGTGCTTCTGTTGCAAATACGATGTTGGCTGTACAATTGGGTATGGATCTGTTGACTGTTGGTGCAGTTGGGAGATTTAGTGGAATGGCAATTGGTAATTTCGCATCTAAAAAGTCGGTGGGAAGCATTTTACCACAAAGAACGGATCTAAAGATTGGAGTTGGTGAGGCTGCAATATCCCAAAGTGAAAGAGTGGTTGAAAGAGCGATTGAAGAGGAAATACTGCTAAATGATCATAGCAGGTTTTGGAGTGATATTGGTTCATTCAAATCGCTAAAAGAGTATTTTACTGATGTAAAAGAGGTTATTCGAAATGCAGTTCAACAACGACCGGTTATAGATCATATTGAAGAAGAAAGGTTGTTTAATACGACGCTTCGCGGATCAGTTGAGAAGGAGGTAAACACTCTGGGTAAGACATTCAGATCAGACAATTATACCGTAAAAAGGGCAATCGGTAAATTCTCAAATAGAATGTGGTCAACGACAAAAATGATTACGGTAGTTAATTTAGTTACCGGGAAATATGGGCTTGACGTGGTCAGTTATGTTGATCAGAATTTATCGAATGCGCAGGAGTTCATGTTTGGTTCTTTTTATCAGGCAATCATTAATGAATCCAGTACAATCGCATTCAATACACCTGTGGTCAGTGGATTGGTTTCGGGTCAGTCGTTTATGATCCTTGCATTTTCATTTTCGGCAAAAGAAATGCATATATATCATAAGAATATGGAATTGGCAACCGCTACAGAAGAATTAAAACATTCAAAACTTGAATTCGATCGGACGAAAAGTGATTTTGTGGATATAGTGGGAAACGCGGACAATGAATTGAATAAGATCGGTTTGAAAGTGGATGTTGAAGAGATGATGAAAAGCGGAGAAGTTCATGTATGTCAATATACACGCACAGACGGTGTGAAAAGCCGATCGATCACCATGGCAACTGTGGATGAAGCACAAATTCTTACAAAGGTCGATGAGATGAAAAGAAGAGTTGTGGGTGCTGAGATGGATAATACGTTACAGGTAAAGCGGGATAAATATGTGTTATCTTCTTCCATGTTATCGGATAATTATTCAATTAAACGGGCACTGGAAGAAAATGAAAATATGGCAAGTCGGTTGGGTTTAGAAGTAGAGAATGGAAAAATCTATTCGATCGGGAGCAATGTACCACTTACAGGCGGTTTGCTTAGTGAGACTCTTGTTGAAAGGTTGGCGAATACTGAACTTAGGAATGATTTACAATCCGTAACCGGATTATACAGGGAATTAACAGGAAATAATCTCAAATCAATTAATGGAATTTTCTCAACCAATAATGAATTTGAACGAAAACTTGCTACCGATCCAAAACTTGCAGGCAGGGTAGGAGTGTGTTTCATAGAAGGAAATCCCTTTAATCTTAATGAAGTTGTGGATATCATGTTCAATGGAAATTATGGTGCATATTATTCTAAAGTGGAATCGTTGACATACGATTCTGTCGTTTCAAAATCGATATCTTCACTATCGGGCGATGAGATAAAAAATAAAGCGCTGGATTATATTGAACATGGCTACAAGGGTCTGAGCAACAAAGATACATTTTCAACTTCGGTTATGGATGATTATGCCAGGATCTCTAAATCTAAAAGCACACCGGATAGTGTTGATGGTGCGGTATATTCCGAGATCGTCACAAGTAACATTGAATATGTGAATATAGGCAGCCATAAGAATTTCATCAGATCAGCTGTTATACTTACTGCATTTGGTACGCGCGATCCACTGACAACAGAAGGCAGGTATCTCAACGATGCATTTACACTGCAGCCGCATGTGCATGCAAGTGGCATATCATCAAGTATGCTCAGGTCCATGGATACTGGTGTACCCATGAGTATAATGGGTTTTGGGAAATATGCACTGAGTCCTGCATCAGATTTCGATTCATGGTTTGATGAACTCATTGATGATGAGTTCAGTAGTTTGCGTGATAATATCAGTTTAGATGATGGTTTTTTTAATACGGGATTGTTTGGTGAATCCGGGACAGAGGTTGAAGGAGGAGATGTAGTTGGAAGTAATTATAAACGAGACTGAAACACATAGAGGTGTGACATTTAAAGAGGACATCAGTTATGATGAAAAATATTTGACTCTGTACCGCAATCAGTTACTCGAAAATGTAAACTATGCACAAGCAGTGATGGGCGAACCAGAATTATTTAATTTAAGTAATTTTGATGTAGAGTATCATCTACAACATTATATGAATCTCTACAGAATTACATTATTCCCATTTCAATTAATATCTATGGATGATATCAAAGAGACGATCGATAAACTTGCTAACAAAGAACGTGTGAAGAATATTAAAGAACAGGCACAGTACAGTTCTCCAAGTTTATACAACATCACATCTGTAATTAGTCAAACCGTTGCAGGTATATTTGGAATGGCGGTTTCCAGTGAAAGGATACACATCACAAAAGCCGTTCTTGAACGTGGGTACTATCGTAAAACAGAAACGATGACTTCAACTAACGGTTCTTATGAGAAAAATCGGTTGGCAGAGAATAATATCGATGGAGATCTTTTTGTTTCAGGAGGTGCTGTATCATCGTCAAAAATCGAAGTGGAAAAAAGTAGCTGCTGGTTTTTAAACAACTCCGATGAAGGTTACATAACATTTCGTACATCAACACCAAAAGGTTTACAGAGATACGGTGAAGTCGTTCATGATTGTAAGTTCACAGGACCATGTAAACTGACATTGGGAGGAGTTTTTGTTGTAAAAGATGATGATTTGTTGAAAGGAATCGGTTTGCAGGAATCGAAATGGAAAATCTCATCGGATGGGATATGTGGAATTAAATTACATTTCGTTGAAACGATTGGCGAAAAAGAGATCCAATGTAATTACGTCCAATTACTCGAATCCGGAGTTTACAACCTAAAAGAGTATTATGTTGATTTTGAAGCCCACGTCCGTGCATTGTTGCACGAAGCAGGCTGCATGATCAAATGGTAAGTCTACCTCTTTGATATCTATCTAAATGAAGCAGAGAGTAGGAGATGAACGCGCCAATCCTCTTTTATAACTTAATATATCAATTTAGTTTTTAGACATAATATTATTGACATTTTCTCATCAGTGATCTACTTTGTAAACATCCATCTGTATGCCCAGATTATGATCAGGGCGGTCATACAAACGGTTTCTAAATACAGCATCAGTGGTCTGTATGCACCATATTCTTATCAACCAAGGCTTAGTTTTGCTTTCTTTAAGATCAACCGAATGCTCTCATGATTCGTCGTTTCAAAGCCTTCCTTCATTTTCATCTCTTCTGCAAGTAATGCAAGTGTCCATCTCTTTCTCCCATGGGGCGGTTTGGTGCACGCCTGTGCAATAATTTCAGCTTCACACCGCTCCGTATATTTTATGGGTTGCCCTGATCTTGGATTCTCTATCAAAGCACTCTGAATTCCTTCCTCACGATACCTTTTCTTTACATTGGAAACAGTCCCACGACTTGTCCTCATGATCTCTTTGATCTCATTTTCTGTTCTTCCCCCGTTAGCTAAAAGTAATATGTGGGCGCGGGTTATTTCCCTCGCACGCTTTTTCCCTTTTTTCACAAAAGAACTGAGATATTCCACTTCTTCATTCGTTAGTTGCATTTTCTTCATGTAGGGAAAATAGTGTATTATTTTATATAGTTTTGTATAAAAATTAAATTGATATTATACTCGTCGGTTCCAAGTATCTTTTTGATTTTGCATCAAAAGTTCGCTTAAATAATCGAAAAAAGATTGCTTTTCCATCCCATCATAAGGACGAGTGGAACAGATCGGGCGCGGGACGAAGTTTTGAGTGGGGAAAGAGGATATGCGGTATTTAAAATTGTACGAAATTGAAAATAGATTGAAATCGGTACTTGGGGTTGGCCTTATTGATGCCTTTTCAGTTGTGTTTCAATAAATGTCAGTATGTCGGTTAAGTTGACATCATTACTGGGCAGAATATCGTTTTTATCGTGGACATGATGTGGAAAATTAGCCAGATCTCTGTGATGTGGGGCGTTATCCCATTGGGGTGCAGGGGCGCTAGTAAGACCTCGTATTAGAAATACGAGGATATGCAAGCCCCGCACAAATTGTAATACCTGTCCTAAAAAGGCTATTGGATTACTCGATACGATGTGTTTCCAAATATTACTTCCACCCCACTTGGCTCTGATATATGTAGGAATAAGTCCTATTAATATTTGAGTAAAATAGGTGGCTGAGAGTACATGATCAAAACATATAAGTTCAGAATATATCCTTCTAAAAAGCAGGAAGTTAAACTGATCAGTACACTTAACACCTGTCGATGGTTGTACAATTCTTCATTAGCTGAAAGGAAACATCAGGCTGAAATTAATAAACTGTATTCTTATCTTCAACTTTTTCCATTGGGTAAACCTGAATGGATCAACTATTATGACCAGGCAAGAAATCTAACATTATCCAAAACAGATGAGCAGAAACAAGTCTATTCCCAGGTACTCCAAAATGTGTTAAAGCGTATTAATAGATCATTCAAAAACTTTTTCAATGGGTATGGTTATCCAAGGTTTCAGGGAAGAAACAGATACGATTCTTTTACATATCCTCAAAAGGGATTCTCAATTACTGATGAAGGCAAGTTGAAATTATCTAAAATCGGTGAGATGAAACTGATTCAGCATAGAGAAATTGAAGGTAAGATCAAGACATGTACGATCAAGCGTGATGTTAATCAATGGTATGTGTCATTCGTAGTTGAAATGGATGAAATTCCATGTAATGAAATGACCGGTAAATCCATAGGTATTGATGTTGGTCTTAAGTCGTTAATCACATTAAGTAACGGTGAACAGATCGAATCACCCAAATTCTTAAGACAATCTGAAAATAAGCTGGCTAAGCAACAAAGTAACTTAAGCCGGAAGAAGAAAGGATCGAATAACAGGGACAAGCAAAGGGTTAAAATTGCTAAACTTCATCGTAAGATCAGAAATCAGAGACAGGATTTTGCACATAAGGTTAGTAGAAAACTTGTAAATACATACGATCTAATTGTTTTTGAGAAACTTCAAATTCAAAACATGATAAAGAATCATCGGCTTGCTAAGAGCATCTCTGATGCAGGATGGAATCAATTAATTCAGTTCACAAAATACAAAGCCGGACATGCTGGTAAAGTAGTGGAATTGGTTGATCCAAGAAATACGACTCAAAATTG
>JAUSPM010000101.1 GCA_030655675.1 Methanosarcinaceae archaeon
ATAAATGGATGGTTAAGAGATATTCCATCTGGATCTATAGCCTGGACCCGGCTGAAATAGGCGATCATATTTCAAAATATTCCCTTTCCCTTATTGAAGATATCGGATCAGAGGAGGTTCAGGAACGTTATATGAAATTGGTGAACCTTGATCTAAAAGTACTTGAGATTGAGCGATTAGCTCTGGCTGAGGTGAAAAGTTAATTGTAATATTAGTATCTGAAAACGAGCGGGGGCACGGCGGGAGAGGTGGTGTTGATACAGGGGTGTTTTTAGAACGTGATATCGTAGATATAAGGATCATCACGTTGCAATAGCATCTTCAGGTCTCCTAGGTTGTTGACTGCAGGCTAGGAGGATTTATGATCAAAAAATATAAATCCCAAACATTGTTTCTATTAATTACAACTAATTAGATTGTTATATATTACAACCATAAGAGGTTGTTATATATTACAATCATAAGAGGTTGTTATATAATTAACAACCATAAGAGGTTGTTATATAATTAACAACCATAGGAGGTTGTTATACAATTAACAACCATTGAAGGTTGTGCCTTAAATATAATGAGGCATATTATTTGAATTATGAAAGAAAAGTTCTATGTTTTATTAGGTGATGTCATATCCTCTCGCCGAATAAGTGATCGAGAGAGATTTCAAAATGAATTTGAAGAAGTACTTGAAAAGATAAATACTGTATATGTTGAAGATATATTTGCGAATTTTAAAATTCTTAAAGGAATTGATGAAATTGGTGGTGTATTATCCACCATGTCAAATGTTTATAAAATAATCAATGAAATATTAGAACAATTACATCCAAATCGAATACGTTTTGTTCTAATCTTCGACTATATAGATATTGGTTTGGAAACTTTTGATATATCAAAAATGGATGGTCCTGTATTCCATAAGGCATCTGATACTTTGAGCACTCTAAAAAAGTCAAAGTTAATGTTTGAAATGTCTATTAGTGACAAAATGATTGATACTGCAATAACTGGACAAATCAATTTAATTTTATTAACAAAGAAAAATTGGTCTTTAAAGCAACATCAGATTGTCAGAGAATATAAAAGAACTAATAATCAAGATGATGTAGCAAAAAAACTGGGAATAACTCAACAAGCTGTTTCGAAAACACTTAATAAGATAATGTGGAAAGAAATTTATCTAATAGAAAAAAAACTAAATTATATTATAGATGATTATTCACAAAAATTACACGCAAAGGGCGATATAAAATGATTGAAAATCTTAAAATAATCGAAGTACTCATCATAATAGAAGGATATTTAGTATTATTAGGTACAAGCGGAATACTGGTAAATTATATTTTGGTGAAAATTTCAAAGGAACCACTTAATAAAAATATTAGTAAGGAAGTGATGGATACTGGTTTTGTAGTGGGTAAGTGTGAGAATATATTAATACTTACATTTATGCTTTTAGATGCTTATACAGCACTTGCATTAATATTCGCTGCAAAAACTATAGTTCGTAGTGAAGATATGCGAAAAAACTCTTTATTTTTTCTCTCCGGTACGATGATTAATGTTACTTATTCTGTTATAGTTGGATTTATTGTAAAAGCATTTATAGAGAATATTGATGCAATAATAAAAATTATTGGTATTATGTTGTAGATATAACAAGTATATTATTTGAAAATATAAAACATGTCTGGTTTTTCCACAATCCCGGAATTATGTTTACATCCAATTTTCATTTGAATTTTCTGTTTTATACTACTCCTCAAGTATAATTTAGAACTATATCTGACAGCCACAGAGCGCACAGAGTACACAGAGGGAATGTTGCTACGTTCTCTGTGTCCTCTGTGTGCTCTGTGGCAAAAAGTTACAAAAAGTAGATATTGTTTAGTATAAATCGATCGAAGGGAGATTTTTCTCGTAGTATATGTTTTATAAACATATAGTTCGAGTAAATCCGAGCATCAGTGAAGATTTTCTCGTTGTATATAATCTATAAGATTATGTAGTCCAAGTAAATGCGAACGAAGTGAGCATTTTCTTGCACATTTTTTGCTGACAATTTAGATCATTCAATTTAGTATATATGGAACGTGCCGCCTGGCGGCGGTTGCATTGTTTTTAGTTTCAGATAGAACAATCACATTTACGCAGCCATCCAACTACAGATATACAAATACGAAACAATAAAATATATCATTATTAAGTAGTATTCAACCAGACAAGTAATCAAATTAAAATTTAAAATTTAAGATTAAACTTAAACTTAAACTTAAACTTAAACTTAAATTCACATAATCATATCATCAATTCACACATCAGGACACAATTCAAATGAAGATCAACAGACCAAGAGGAACAAGGGACTTTTTGCCGGAAGTCACTGCACGCAGGAGACATGTCGAGGGCAAGATGCGAGAAGTGGTCAAAAACTGGGGATACAGTGAGATCATCACACCAACCTTTGAGCATCTTGACCTGTTCACCCTCAAATCAGGTGAGGGTGTTATCGGCGAACTGTACAATTTCACAGATAAAGGTGACAGGGAGATGACGCTTCGCCCTGAACTGACAGCACCTGTTATGCGCATGTATGTAAATGAAATGCAGGCGACCCAAAAACCACTCAAGTTGTTCTATTTTGAGAACTGTTTCAGATATGAGCGTCCACAAAAAGGACGGTTCAGGGAATTCTGGCAGTTTGGCGTGGAAGTAATTGGCAGCGGGAGGTCGGATGCCGATGCAGAGGTCATCGCGCTTGCTACAAACATGCTTGGTTCAGCCGGAATAAAGGGCGACCTGCATGTAGGACATCTTGGTATTATACGCCACATATTAAATGTACTGGAAACCGAGCAGCAGAGCCAGATAATGCGACTTGTTGACAAAAAGGATGACACAGGACTGGATGATTATCTGGAACATATCAATGCTCCTGCCGACCTTCGGCGCAATCTTCTTGAACTTATCTGCCTGACCGGAAATGATGCTGTTGAAAAAGCACGCGCGGTCATAGGCGACATCCCTGAACTTGACACATTCAAAGAACTGCTCACACTTCTTGATACTTACGGGATCGACTACAATGTGGATTTCGGCATTGCCAGAGGGCTTGATTACTACACAGGTATGGTCTTTGAGATATATGCCGAAGGACTCGGTGCACAAAATCAGGTATGCGGCGGCGGGTCTTATAATCTGATCAAACTGTTTGGGGGCGGAGATGTCCCATCAACAGGATTTGGGATCGGGTTTGACCGCATAATGGAGATATGTGATGTAGAAGCCGATGAAACAAAAAAAGTTGTTGTCATTTCAACTGATTCCACCCGACTTGATGCGATAAAGGTCGCAAACGAATTAAGACGCGTTGTGCCTGTCCACCTTGATATTATGGATCGGAACTTCAAGGCGCAAATGTCCTATGCAAATTACATTGGTGCCGATTACACAGTGATCGTGGGTGAACGCGAACTTGAAGCAGGAAAAGTCACGTTCAAAGATATGGAGTCGGGTGAACAATCGCTTTTGAGTGTGGATGAAGTGATCCAGAAACTATCCTGACCCTTTTAATTTTTTTAAATGTTTACATTTTGCCATGAAAACATCTCGCATATCACTAATAACTGATGAAACTGCAGCCGATGCGCTCCCTATGAGGTTCACGGTTGCAGCAATACTAATTGCGATCATTGGGCTGTTGGTAGCATCGTCAGTTCTTGATATGATGTCAACTGCGCGCACACATGAGGCACAGACCGAAATATCGAAGATAGTCTCCAATGCCGAACAAATGTCGGTGCGCGGGGCTGGCAGTGTGATCACACTTGACATTGACATTCCGAATGATGTCACTGTCGTACTCGGCGCACTGCCGGAAAATAGGGGTGAATGGCCGCGCGATGCCGGCAATTATTATATTCATTCCGGCAGCGGACGCAGGGTGTACGAGGCAGATGCAGCGTTTTCCAATCTCGAAGTGGACGATGCGGTTGAACTATCCCCAGGGCCGCACAGATTGACACTTGAAAGTGTGTACAATTCCGATCACGGCAAATTATTTGTTCTGGTCTATGAGAGATAAGATAATAGGAGTTGGTTTAAGTTGAAAATGCCTCAAAAAAGTATATTTTACGACCAGTCCGGCTGGATCGATTTTACCCTTTCCAAAATAGCAATGATAATTGCAAGTGTGATCATAATTGCCGCTGTATTTCAATTGGCAGCAGATTTTAAAGACATGGGGCGTGAAAACGAGCTTGGGGTTATCGCACTGGATCTTAAGTCTGCTGTGGACAATGTGGGAAGTGACACTTTTGATGCAGGTGTTATGCGAACATATTCATTTGACATGGAAAGGTTCAGTTTTGACAATCGCTTTGAAATTAATGCATATATCTCCGGTGAGTACGTGAGAATGACTGCCACAACAAATGATGGCAGAATCATACATGCTGTCAAACCGCTCACGTTCAGGGTTCTGCCATTCAATGAAAGCACACTCCGAAGTGAACTTGCAGGAAGATTCGGTCATGACGGCACAATGGATGATCCAATTGCCAGTGACTACACAATGATCGTGGACTTCCTGTCACAAACGAGTACAAATGAAGTAATGTTAAATACAAGCATGCCTGTTTACATCCAAAAAACATTCACGTATGTAATACCAATAACTTATCCTGGAGTAAACAAAATTGACTATGTCCTTGTTCATCAATGACGAGCGCGGCTTGCTTGAACCACAGAATGACCTGTTTGCAACTGCACTATTGGTTATCGGGTTTGTGGTATTTGCGGCTATCATGTCCAAAACATATCTCACATATGATGAACACTCATTCGCTCTTGAAAACTACGAAGAAGCCGCAAGGATCGCACAGTCTGTTGCCTCTGATGAGTTACTTCATACCACGCGCCCCGGCATCATCTCCGCATCAGTGCTTGACCATATCAGTGATCCTGCAAGTGGTGAATCTATGCGTGAGATCTTGTTTTCCAGTTTTTCAGGTAATTTCGAGTTTTCGGTAGAGGTCATAACCGATGACGGAAAATACCAGTGGACGATCGAGCAAAGACCTATCGACACGGCAAACGGTGATGTGATAGCAGCATCTGTTCCAGTGGTTATCGAATTGAATCCTGCGGAATCGGTTGCCGGAACTCTTACAGTCAAAATGAAGAAAAGAGGATGGATATGATTACAAAGGGATCTGAGCATAATAAGGATTGTTTTGGTGCAAACAACAAAAATATCCTCTTGGACCAGACGGCATTTTCATCCACGATCGATGCAATGTTCTTCCTTATGATGATATCCATTGCAGCCGTACTGCTGATGCCATCCATCATGGCTGACAACCAGTATGATGCTGCTGGATATACTGCAATACAGGAATTTGACACACATCTTTTGGAATCGCTACTTAGCAGCAGTTTAGATGAGTTTGAATATGAGATCGCACCGCTTTCTGTTGTTAATATATCAATACCCTCGAATTCTATTACACAGGGTCCGATGAAAACACTTTTTGGAAGGGAACAGAATCACAGGACATTTTCGGATGTTGTGGCAGAGAGTATGGCACTCAATTTGATGATGGACAATAATGGTTCCAGAGTGTATCTTAATCCTATCGCAAAAGAACATTCGATTGCTACCACTGCAATGATGCAGTCATATCTTGACGCTAAGATCGGAGGGCGTTATAACTACCGATTTGAAGCGCACTGGTATCCGGTTTCAGGTTTTTCGCTTGGAAGTGATATCCTTGTAGGGGATACACCTCCAACCGATGCTATACGCCAGAGTGCAAAACTTACACTGCCGTTTACCTATGTGTCATCGAAGAATGATATTTTTGAAATGGTGAATGATTCCGTACTTGCAGATGCATTTGGAAATTCTTCAAACGAGACGATGCGTGCGATACTGTACGATGGGTTCAATGACAGCATCAATGTGGCTGCAAGAGGGGCAGCAAAGATGATCGTGGATTCGATGTTCCCATCAGAGTATTTGCGCTCACTAAACAATACCGGAACAGGCACACAAAGTGACCAGTTAGGGATCATATCCACCCCTGATAATGCTGATATACTTGATCCTGACTTCTTGATCGCGATATATCTTCTGGACCATACTGCAAATACGGTCGCCGGTCTGGATATTGAAATACCTGTAGACATTATTTTATCCGGAATGGTAACAATGGTTGAACAGGAATTTACCGATGCAATACAGGAGAAGATCGCTTTTCAGTTGAAAACAGATATGGCAGATGAGATAAATAGTACTGTAAACGGCATCATTGATAGCACTGATTTTGGCAATGCTCAAAATTTGCGTGATGTGCAGATCGAATCGATTTACAGGATAGTTAATCGTGGCGGTGTTGATATTGAACTGATGCTCTGGCAGTAATTATCTGGTCAATCACAACCTATATATTTGATGTTGGTCTATTTGAAGCGCTTCGCCGCAATAGACTATTATTTTAAATAGACTATTTAACTATGATATCAAGTGAATATACTCCCATATGTTCCTGTTAACTTGATTACAGTATACTTAAATTGAAATATTATCTTAAGTTTCAATTTGATCAAACTAAAATTTAATTCGTAAATTGTAAATTGTAAATCACAAATTATTTGGAGGAATATAATGGCAAAAATGCATACCCGGAAGAAAGGAAAATCCGGCTCCACAAAACCAGTAAGAACAGAAGCGCCTGCATGGTCAACAATGACGGCAGACGAGATCACAAAAGTTATTCTGGATATGTGGAAACAGGGCAATTCAACAAGCGAAATAGGAATGACCCTAAGGGACCGACATGGTGTCCCTGATGTGAAACTTGCAACAGGCAAGAAACTTGTAGCAATATTAAAGGAAAACGGTGTTGCTCCTGACTTACCGGAAGATCTGTACAACTTGCTTGTAAAGTCAATCGGACTCAGGAAACACCTTGCTGTAAACAAAAAGGATGTACACAACAAGCGTTCACTTCATTCCGCTGAAGCTAAGATCAGAAGACTTGTAAAATACTACCAATCCACAAAGGTATTACCAATGACTTGGAAGTACAAGCCGGAAACAGCAGCGATGCTTATTTCAAGATAATCTCTTGATGTTGACTAATATTTAAAATATCGACTTTGCCTTTTTTTAGGTGGTCGATATTACTATTTTTTTTTATTTATTTTTGTTTTATACATATTGATATTGTGAATTTATCTTAATCGTTATACCCCGCAGCTCTGCTACGGTTGGGACAAACCATCGTATAACTTTTTTTAAACATGGGTACTTATTAATGTGAATGGCAGAGTAAAAACGAAACTATAAAGCGACGGCACGTCATGCCCCGCAGTTCTACTGCGGTTGGGTGTGCCGTCGCAACGTTTGACTGGATGGAAAAATTGGACATGATATATTCTCTGAAAAGCAGAGTTGAGGATATAAATCTGTGTTAAAAACGTTTATATTACATAATTGTATACAATTCATTATAAATTATTCGAGATGTGTATATGCATTTTTTTTGTGTTGGCATGAAGTTCAAAACAAATAAATTATAATAACAAATTGCTAGTATAAATTTATAAACAGGCTTGGTGGATAAAATGAAAATTATTAAAATCGGTGGAATTATATCCATATTCGGATCTGTATTTGTGTGTACGGCGACTATGATGCTGATTTTAGTTATGATGGCAGGGACGACGAGTGCGGCTCCAAGTTTTAACACCACTAATAATACCCCAACAGGCAATATCAATTACAATACACTATGGATCAATGCCACATTCATTGATGCCACAACAGGTGTTAATGTAAGTGCCACAACTGTCACAGTGAATGGTATTGATGTTACAGGAAGTCTTGACGTAAACACAAGCACTAAAATAGCATATAACTCGACAACAATTGCTGAGGGGATAATTCCAGTAAATATTTCCATCACTGATTATATGGGTAATACTACGTGGAACAACTGGACTTTTGTTGTAGACACAACACCTCCCGCCCAGATAACTGGACTGAAGGCAATAGATACTCCAAGTGATAGTGGCGGTAGATCCTCCGTTGAACCGTATGAGAATGTTGCACTAAAGGATGTCGTATCTGTGTATGTTAGCGTAGATAACACCATTAAATATGCGTTCAAAGATGATGAAAGCCCAATTGATTTTGTATTTTTTGATGCAAAGAAAAATAGCGGGTATATAGCAGCAACAGTCGAAGTGTTGAAGAATAGATCTTCATTGGTTTCATCTAACCCCAAAGGTCAAGTTTACAAGTACATGAATATCTTGGTTGGAAAAGATGGTTTTGCGACAGATGCCAACATTGCAAATCCAGTCATAGAGTTTAAAATTGCAAAATCATGGATCTCTGAGAACGGTATCGACGAATCTACAATTAAACTGAATCGATATAATTTAAATAAATGGAGTTCACTGCCAACCACAAAGATTAGCGAAAACAACAGTTACATTTACTTCCGTTCCGAATCACCAGGATTTTCACCGTTTGCAATAACCGGTGATAAAAAATCAACTGTGGTCGTAAAAGAATCTGCACCAATTATTGAAAAAGTAGAGGCACCAATTGTTGAAACTGTTGAGGAAACGGTTGTAGAACCTCAGGAAGAAGATGAACCAAAGTATTCAAATCTAACTATTGTCTTGGTCATAGTCTTAATCGGAATAACGATTATTGTATTTTTGATCATCCTTAAAAGAAAACACAATACGCTTAAAAGAGAACAAAGATTGCTTAAAGAAAGACAAAATGGTATGAATAAATAAAACGGTCAAATCTGTTGGTTTCGCGACACATTAAACCTTGTGTGTCAATCGAGCATGATGGTAACATCATGCTCATTTATGTGACTTGCACGCCCCATAGGCGTAGCAAGCACTCAATTCCGTAAGAGGTCGGTATATCTGCGGCTTATTTTAATTCACATAGCCCCTGCAATCCAATTATTAAAAGGTAACTTATAAATTCTTAAAAAGACCACTATATGCTATGAAAGCAATTATTCTTGCAGCCGGTGAAGGATTACGATGCAGACCATTGACACTTACGCGTTCAAAGGTCATGCTTCCTGTCGCAAATAAACCTATTTTGGAGCATGCCATATATTCGCTTGCAGAGAACGACATTAAGGATATAGTACTAATTGTCGGATATGAAAAAGAACGTATAATGGATTATTTTGAGGACGGGGTGAACTTTGGGGTTAATATCACTTATATCGAACAAAAAGCACAACTTGGAACAGCACATGCCATCAAGCAGACACGTGAATTGATCGAGCCGGATGGAGAGGAATTTCTGGTTTTGAACGGGGACAACATCATTGAACCAAAAACAATTTCAGACCTTCTCGACGGACGCGGGGGCGATGCAACCATCATGACATTCAAGATGGAACATACCATTGGTTATGGTGTGGTCATTGCAGAAGGCAAACAAGTAAAAAAAATTGTTGAAAAACCGCGGGCAGACATAAGTCACCTTGTGAATACCGGAATATATCTATTCAACCATAAAATATTCAAATACATTGAAAGCACCCAAATATCAGATAGCGGTGAATATGCAATAACAGATTCCCTCCAGCAGATGATCGAGGACGGACTTAAAGTCACGATGGTACCAACACGATCCAGATGGTTGGATGCCATACACTCATGGGACCTGCTAAAAGCAAATTCCACTATACTCGACAAATATGATACATTAACTGTAAAAGGCACGGTCGAAGAAGGTGCTGTTATCAAAGGCAATGTGTCAATTGGAAAGAACACCATCATTCGTTCCGGAAGTTACATCGTCGGTCCTGCAATGATCGGGGACAATTGCGAGATCGGTCCTGATGTGGTGATATTGCCATCCACAACCATTGGGAACAACGCTTCCATTGGACCATTTTCACAGATCAAGAACAGTATTATAATGAACGATGCAAGGATTGAAGCGCATTCATATATATCAAATTCAGTAATTGGCAGCAACAACACGATCGGATCTCATTTTATCACTGATGAAAAAGACAATCTGAAGATTGAAATGATAGGCATACTACATCATGCTGACCGGCTGGGTGTGATCACAGGAGATGACATTGTAATTGGCCACAGGGTTTTGGTAAAACCCGGTGTTTTAATTGGTGCCGGCTGCAATATAGAATCAGGGAATATCATTTCCAGAGAACTGCCTCCTAATTCTACTGTTGTATAATGGGTGTGAAAAATGTGTGGAATTATTGGATATGTTGGTGAAAAACCTGCAGCACCTATATTGATAGATTCTCTTAAGAAACTTGAATATCGCGGGTATGACTCGGCAGGCATCTGTATTTTGAATGATTCATTAAAAACCTACAAAACAACCGGTAAGATCGCTGATCTTGAATCAATACTTCCGGAAGGCATAGAGGGAACTATTGGTATTGGGCACACCAGATGGGCTACACATGGGAAGCCTAACACGATCAATTCCCATCCACATCTGTCAGGGGACGTTGCAGTTGTGCACAACGGTATTATTGAGAATTATCTTAGACTTAAAGAGAAATTGATCGGAGATGGATACACTTTCAAATCCGATACTGATACCGAGGTTATTGCACATTTGTTGCATTCACATCTATATGGTGGTAGTGACAGCCAGTCTAAAAAGTGCGACCTCATGACCGCTGTTCAAAAAACATTGCCATCACTTGAAGGTTCATATGCTATCGCAGTGCTTTGTGGCAGTGAACCAGGACTTATGGTTGTTGCACGAAAAGACAGCCCGCTTGTCATTGGTATCGGAAACGGTGAGATATTTGCGGCATCCGATGTAACTGCGTTTTTGAAGCATACAAAGGATGTTGTATTCGTTGATGACAATGAAGTTGCGTCGATACGAGGCGGCAGTGTCGAGTTCTTTGATGCTGATGGCAATCCAGTTACTAAAGAAACGACAAAAATAGAATGGGATATTGAAGCCGCGGAAAAGGCAGGATACGAACATTTCATGCTAAAAGAGATCCACGAGCAGGCAAGTTCCGTACATGATACGTTCGCAGGCAAGATCTCCGAAATGGAAGGTACTATTATTCTGGATGAATTGAACATGTCGGATGAACAGATCCGCCATATGACCAGAATTGAGATAATTGCATGTGGAACATCATGGAATGCTGGACTTGTTGGTAAATACCTGTTCGAACAACTGGCAGGCATTCATACTGATGTTGACACGGGTTCGGAATTCAGATACGGATATCCCGTCGTTTGCGGCGAGGTATTGACAATTGCAATCACACAATCAGGCGAAACCGCAGACACTCTCGCGGCAGTGAGGGGTGCAAGATCATACGGCTGCCAGGCTATTGCGATCACAAATGTGGTTGGAAGTACGATCACACGCGAGATCGACAGTGTTCTATACACGCGTGCAGGTCCTGAGATCGGGGTTGCAGCAACAAAATCTTTCACTACCCAGTTGATAACACTTTATTTGTTGGCCCTTAAATTTGCACGGATACGCGGCAAGATCAGCGCAGAGGATTCTAAGAACCTTCTTGTTGCACTCAAAAAGATCCCTGCAGATATCCAGAAGATATTGAACAAGAAAGCGGTTATACAGGAGTGTGCCAGACAGTTTGCCGATGCAGAGGATTATTTCTTTATCGGACGGCATTTAAATTATCCGATCGCACTGGAAGGTGCACTTAAACTCAAGGAGATATCTTATATTCATGCCGAAGGGTATGCTGCCGGGGAACTAAAACACGGTCCTCTTGCATTGCTCACGGATAAGACGCCTGTTGTTGCGATCGCTACGAAGGGACATACATACGATAAAATGCTCAGTAATATAAAAGAGGTCAAGGCGCGGGATGCTATTGTAATAGCAGTGGCTAACAAGGATGATACCGAGATCGAGAAATATGTGGATGTTGTATTAAGAATACCCGAAACACATGATCTGCTCTCCCCCATACTATCTTCGGTTGTTTTGCAATTGCTTGCATATTATACTGCACTTGAGCGCGGGTGTTCGATCGATAAGCCGCGTAATCTTGCGAAGAGTGTAACTGTGGAATGATATTAATTAGATCACAGAAGTCAGAAATACGGAGATTTTCATGAAATTATTTGGTTCATCAGGGATTCGTGGAATTACAAACAAAGAGGTAACGGTTGACCTTGCACTTAAGGTCGGTCTTGCGCTTGGCAGTTCAAAGAAAAGTGCTGTCATTGGCAGGGACCCTCGAATTGCAGGTGAGATGATAGAGCATGCGCTGATCTCAGGATTGGTGTCCGCCGGATGCGATGTCGTCCGCATCGGACTTGTTACGACACCTACACTTGCACATGCTACACGGAATTACGATTGCGGTGTGATGGTTACGGCATCCCACAATACATCGGAATATGTGGGTATCAAGTTATGGAATCCTGATGGGATGGCTTTTGATTCTGCGCAACAGGAAGAGATAGAGGAATTGGTTGCAGCAGGAGATCCCACTCATGTTGAATGGAACAACATTGGAAATGTTACCACAAACAGCAATGCTGTGCGCGAACATTCCGAGATGATCTTAAGCAATGTTAAACCGATAAAACCTGCTTCCTTGCGTGTTGTTCTCGATTGCGGCTGCGGGGCAGGCGGAACTATAACGCCTTATCTTCTTCGCGAGATGGGGTGTGACATTATAACACTCAATGCACAGACTGATGGTTATTTTCCGGCACGTAACCCTGAACCCAATGATGCGAACCTCGGATTGTTGAAAAAGGCAGTCGTAGAATTTGGTGCTGATCTTGGAATTGCGCAGGATGGAGATGCAGACAGGATGATGGCTGTTGATGAGAACGGCGTCTTTGTGACAGGGGAC
>JAUSPM010000118.1 GCA_030655675.1 Methanosarcinaceae archaeon
AAATTGTGGAATGCACTAAAAGCAATTGAAAATTCGATGTGTATATAGGGTAACGCCGCGCATGCGCGGATTGTAGAATCGTTTTTATCATGCACTCATTAAACACTCTGTACAACAGTGCTGCACCAGCTATACAAATACAATAATATTTAGAAATTAAAATGGGCATGGACAATACCGAATTAACCGCAGATACACGCAGATACGCTACGCGTCAGTTTGTGTTTGATGTTTGTTGCACTTTTCGTTGCAACAACATCTGCGTTCATTTGCGGTTAAAAAAATAATGATAATTGAATGATATAAATCATAAATATGACCAAAACAACTCCTGCATCCACGATCGGCGAGCGCCCCTTAATCATGCGCCTGTCGAAAATATTCAACTCCGCGCGCAACCCCAAGATCATTCTCGACGCGGGTGCGGAGGGGTACAGAGGCAGGATCACACACAAACTCTGGGTCTCTGCGGTGGCTATTTGTCCTAATGTTAAATAGAAAAAGAAAAAGCCTCATTTCCATCCTGTTTGAAGCTGAACATGTGCCATTAAATAATAACCGAATCCAAATTATGATAAGTTATCTTATGTTATCCGCAATACTTAAAACAACATAAACTAATACTCCAATATGAAAATCCCTTTCACGGACCGCAAGAAGGAATTAGGTTTCCTTAAAGAAAAGTACTCATCAGGGTCATCCGAACTGATAATAATATATGGCAGACGGAGGGTTGGGAAAACCGAACTTATAAAACAATCCCTATCTCATGCGGAGGGTAAAACCCTTTATCTGTTGGGGGAACTTCAGAAGGAAAATCAGTTGGCAGCTTTGTATTCAAGAATTGCGGGGCTCACATTTGACGATGATTTTCTCAAAAACAACCCGCTTGACAATTGGCATGCGTTTTTTGATTACCTTACAAGGCTTATCGAAAAAGAGGGGATGGTTCTTGTATTCGATGAATTGCCTTACATTCATAAAAGCAATCCTGCCTTCATTTCAATACTCCAGTATTATTGGGATGAGAAATGGAAGGGTATGGACTTTAAACTCATTTTATGCGGTTCAAGTATATCCATGATGCAAAAGATAGCCCTGTCATACTCAAGCCCAATATACGGACGGCGTACAGGCCAAATACATCTCCAACCATTTACCTATCTTGATTTTCAAGAACTATTCAAAAGCTGGTCCCAAAAAGATATAATGGGTGCATACGCGGTGTTGGGTGGTATACCTCGTTATGTAGAGGAATTTGATACAAAAAAGACCCTAAATGCTAATATCTTAAATGGCCTAATGGATAAGGATTCATTTCTCTACAAGGAAGCAAAATTCCTTCTAATGGAAGAACTTAAAGATTTCACGAACTATTTTTCCATCTTAAAAGCAGTTGCAATGGGCAAGAATACGTTCACTGATATCTCTCACTTTTCAGGAGTGCCAACAAATAAACTGTATGCTTACATATCACGGCTGACGGAACTGAATATACTGAGAAGGGACATACCGGTTACACTACCAAAAGAAAGATCCACGCGGGTTGGAAATTATGTGTTGCAGGACTACTTTTTCAGATTCTGGTTCAAGTACATTTATCCAAATTCATCATTAATAGAGATTGGAAAGTCTGATATTGTAATGGATATGGTCAAAGATGATTTTAATATGTATCTAGGCCCGATATTCGAAGATGTTACACGTGAATTGTTGCAGAACCTGTCTTTCTCTGGTGGATTGCCTCTTTTTACCAAATGGGGAAAATGGTGGCATAAAGAAAAAGAGATCGATATCGTTGCCCTGAATGAACAAAACGATGCGATTCTTTTTTGTGAATGTAAATGGCAAAATAAAATGCTTAACAAAAAGACAATTGAGGACCTGATCCAAAAATCCGATTATGTGGTATGGAATAATAAGGAACGAACGTCTCACTATGCCGTAGTGTCTAAAAGTGGTTTCACGATTTCAGCAATGAAGTTTGCAAAAGACAATGGGGTTTATACTTTCACACTTGAGGATTTGGTGCTTTGAGGAGATATATGACAAAAACACCCCCTGTATCCACGATCGGCGAGCGCCCCCTAATCGCGCGCCTGTCGAAAATATTCAACTCCGCGCGCAGTCCTGAGATAATTCTCGGCGCTGGCGCGGATGATTGCGCCGTCATTGACATCTCGGACGAAGACTGCCTTGTTGTTACGACTGATATGCTCCATCGAACTACGGATTTCCCCCCTCAGATGTCGCCGTGGCAGATCGGCTGGATGGCTGCGGCTGTGAACCTGAGCGATGTTGCATCTATGGGCGCGCGCCCTGTTGGCGTCCTTTCGGCGCTCGGTTTTCCTGCGGATACGGATGTCGGGTTTGTTGAGGAGATCGCACGCGGAATGGCTGATTGTGCAAAGGCGTGCGGTACAACCGTTATTGGCGGAGATATCGATACCCATGATGAGTTGACGATTACAGGAACTGCTATCGGGCGCGTGAAAAAGAGTGAACTTTTGACAAGACGCGGCGCGCGGGTCGGAGATAAGGTTTGCGTGACCGGATATGTTGGTTCTGCTGGCGCGGCACTTCGTGCGCTTGAGACTGGTGCAAAGGTTAGTGATTCTATTTTACGCGCGTTGTTTGAACCAATGCCACAAACGGATGCGGCGCAGGGACTTGCAGGTTTGGACGGGGGCGGGGGCGGGGGCGCGGTCACTTCAATGATGGATACAAGCGATGGACTTGCGATGTCTCTGCATGACCTTGCAGATGCCGGCGGAGTAGGGTTTAAGATTTATGAGAATGCGCTGCCGATTGCGGATGAGGTGCGCATATTTGCCGGAAGTGCGGACGGCGCGCTGGAACTTGCACTTTATACCGGTGGCGATTTTGGGTTATTGTTCACGGTGCGTTCGGATATGGTCGAAGCGGCGCGCGGTGCGTGTGATCTTAATGTTATTGGAGAAGTTGTTGAGGATAGCGAAGGTGTTATTGTGGAATTGGTTGGCGGCTCTGTTGAGCTTGTTTATCGAAAAGGATATGAACAGTTAGCGAGTAAGAAATAGTAAGAATTTTTTGATGAAAAATATTGGAAGGTAATGCTAATGATTATGAGAAAATATGTAAAGTTTGCTTTGATTGGATTGTTAATTTTGGGATTGTTTTGTGGCGGGGCGATGGGTGCAACGCTTGATGCTAATTTTTCTGCAAATGTCACATCCGGGGATGCTCCCCTAACTGTTTATTTTACAGACATGTCAATTAATGCAACATCATGGGAATGGGATGTGGGAGATGGGACTGCTAATTACACCACCCAAAATGTCACCCACACATATAATTCAGCAGGGACATATACAGTAACTTTGAAAGCAAGTAATTCAACAAGTAATGACACTGAAATAAAAAATGATTATATTACTGTATTAGAAACCCTTCCTGTTGCTGATTTTTCGTCGAATGTCACATCCGGGGATGCTCCCCTAACTGTTTATTTTACAGATCAATCAACGAATGCAACATCATGGATATGGGATGTAGGAGATGGGACTGCTAATTACACAACTCAAAATGTCACCCACACCTATAATTCAATAGGAGAATACGGTGTATCGCTTGCTGTATTCAATTCAAATGGTACTTCTTCAAAAACAGTGTGGCCTTATATTACTGTATCAGATTCCAATTCTACTGCAGCTCCTGTAGCGAATTTCACGTCGAATGTCACATCTGGGTTAGTTCCCTTAACTGTCAATTTCACCGATCTATCAACGAATGCATCATCATGGAGTTGGGACATAGGCGATGGAACTTATACTACTCAAAATGTCACACACACCTATAATTCAGCAGGGACATATGACGTGAGTTTAACAGTATCTGATCTACTAGGTAATTATTCTACAAAAGGCATTTCGAATTACATAACGGTGTCACCATTAGCAGTACCTATTGCGGATTTTTCGACAAATGTTACAGAAGGAATTGTTCCTCTAACTGTTAAATTTACAGATTTGTCAACTAATACTGCATCATGGAACTGGAATATAGGAGATGGGACTGCTAATTACACCACCCAAAATGTCACACATACCTATAATTTAACAGGGACATACACTGTAAATTTGACAGCAACAAATCCAAATGGTAGTTCTACAAAGACTATAACTATAAATGTCCATCCAAAAACCTACTACACAGGCGACCGAATATGGGAT
>JAUSPM010000121.1 GCA_030655675.1 Methanosarcinaceae archaeon
TCCATAAATTTTGCTTTTGCTGAAGGTATTGTGATATCCCCGATTCGATCCATCTTTATCGAATACTGCATTGTGTAATTTCTTGATGGTTGTAACACCATATCAGCACTTGTTTCACCACTTAATTTTGTTGCGCCTGCAGGGATCTCATCTGAAATATAAACATGGGCTGCCCGATCACCTTTATTCTCAATATGAACAATGATATTTATAACATCATTCAATAATATAGGCGATGATACGTTAGATAATGTTTCATTAGATGGAATTGAATCTATTGTTTTTGAGACATATATACTAGGGCCATGTATAGTCAGATTGGTTGGATTAGTATATTTGTAGTGAGTGATACCAAGATGCGTGAGCATCAATTCAGTTGCAGGAATTGTAAATTTTCCGGCTCTTGTAGATTTTAAGCCATATCTGAATGTCAATTTACTATTGTTTTTAAGATCAAATGTCCAGCCAATATCCTCATCTGGATCCAATATGAAATTATCAGGTATATTTTCATTCAACCTGACATCTTCAAAATAAATATTCTTCAGGTTTTCAATTTCAATCGTCACATACGCCCGTTCATCAATGTATATTTCATAACCTGCGCTTTTTTCCATTGAGACCGTTGTATTGATCCATGTCCTTTTCGCATATTCCTCAGGCGGCAATTCCTTTGCCAGATAAAACTTGATCTTTGTGTATGGACTTGGAATATTGATGCCGGTGACGATATCAGCTACTTCGATCTTAAATTTGCCATCAAATATATCATAACCAGGGATGTTGCTGTTGTTCGCAGAAAGTATAGTGTTCCATGATTTTGATGTATTTGTCATCAATATGGAGAGCAGAACATAATCATCAGGTACATCTGAATATCGTGGTGTGGAATATTCAATTGATTCAATAATATATCCACTTACATTGACTTTATCTCCCCAATAAAGTGTGTACTCTTCAGCATCAAGCCATTCGATCTCTTCTTCTGTCTGTGCAGATGCAATGTCAACACATGTTAATGCATTTGCTGCAAAGATTACAAATACTGCAATAAATGCAGATAAATGAATCAATTGATTGGTTTTCATATGATATGGGTTCAGTTTTTACGCTTGAACAAAATATAGACGCTCATAAGTACCAATCCTGATAATAATGCTTCAAAACCTGGTTCGACTTGTTCTTCAACAGGTAAAGATGGAGCAGGATTATTTCCATTGTTTCCATCATCTGTCTGCGCAGTTCCGCCTGTGTTTCCTCCAGTTGTAGGATCTGTTTCTGTGACCGGTTCTACAACAGATATTACAGGCATGTTTGATATCTTTTCACCTTTGTAGCTTTCAAGGTCTATAAAACTCGCAGTGGCAGAAGGTAATTTCACATCACCCAATACATCCATTCGGACCACATACGAATAACTTTTAGAAGTACTTTTTTTCATAACTTCTTGAAAACCGAGATCTCCACTGACAAGTGATACACCATTTGGCAAAGAATCAGAAGCAGTTACACTTGCATCCCGATCACCAGTGTTGTCAACCTTAACCGTAACTGTAATCTCAGCCCCAGGAGCAACATTTAATGAACTAACACTTTTTGTAAGTGTAATGTATGGACCATTTATTTCTATTTTCGGAGTTTTTGATAAAATACTATATTTTTTACCGTTTGCTGCCGTAAACTCAGCAACCGCTGCAGGTGAAGTATATGTTCCAGGTTTTATAGGCTTTAGTGAATACTTAAACAGCTCATTTGTACTTTCACCTGCCTTTAGTGAAATAGTCTTTTGAAGTGTCACACTATCTTTTAATTCCAATCCTCCAACAACTGAATCAGTTACTGTGATTGAATTAAGATCGATAATACCTGCATTCCTAATACTTACAAGAACATAAGCGGATTCATCCATGTATATGTTTTCAGTTATTGTCTTTGTGGCAATCAATTCCCACATCTTTTCAATGGTCACAGATTTTGATCCCGTGCCGGTATATTCTGCACCTTTGATATCATAGCCTTTTGTGTTAGCAGAAATTGAAAATGCAGTTTTATCCCACAAATGAGGCACTTCCATTGTGACTGTAACAGGATCTGTAGTTGCTCCTTTTTCAATTGAGTAGTAATGATGTGTAAGTTTTCCATCAATTAAAACCAAATTGCCGGTATTGATCGTCAGATCCACATTCTCGACTTCTGCATACCCGTTGTTCTTGACTTTGATAGTAGCTGTGATCTTTTTAGGTAACGATATATCTTTTGGGTCATATGTGCTTTTATCAGTTTCAATCGTTATCTCATAATCCGGCAACCCTCTTCGATATATCTGTATTGATACTGTAGGATCCACCATATCACCTGACCAACTATCAATGTTAGGATAAACCTGTTTTACATAAATTTTAATCTCATCATCATCGATCAATGTTCCGCCAGCTTTAAGGGGTGCATGTTGTTTTTCCAGACCATCTTTAAATATTTTGATATAAACAGATCCTTCTTTTGTGAAATCCTCAGCTTTTATAACATAATCGCCGTTTGTTACAGAATTGCCCCAACCAAGACTTGTAGAGTCCACACTTGATTTCCATTCAATATCAGATGTTGTATATGCTAAAGCCTGGGTGCTAAATATGGACAATACTATTAACAACAAGATTATAGATTTTTTAAACATGTGGGTGCCTCTTATTAGAACGATTGATTTGTATGATACTTATTTGAAATTAATAATTATGTAGTTATATCTTTTGTATATTGTAGTAATATTATATAATAAATATCTTTATATCGGTCAAATGTTTAATCCTGATTCCGATAGGTTGATATTTACTCAAAATCATGGATGTATAATGAACATTTCCAGCATTATAACGGTACTTGAACAGATCGCACCACCCGAACTTGCAGAAGATTTTGATGAGGGGAAGATTGGTGCCATCCTCAACCTTGGCAACGATATTGAAAAGATCGCGGTTGCACTTGACCCGACAGATTATGTGTTAAACCGCGCAGCAGACATTGGTGCTGATATGCTTATTACACATCATACACTCATTTTCCATCCAATTACAGTGGTCACAAAAACACTTGCAGATACCTTAAAGATCGCTATCGACAACAATATTTCACTCTACAGCATGCACACAAACTACGATAAAGTGCAGGGCGGTGTGAATGATGTTCTTGCAGATCGGCTTGGTCTTGTTAATGTTACTAACCTTGAACTTGGAAGGATAGGCTATATTCCAACATGTTCCACAGATACATTTGCAAAACATGTTTCAAGATCACTAAACACGCATGTGCAATATGTAGGGGATAATGATGACATCTCGCGCGTAATGGTGATCGGAGGCAGTGGTTTTCGGGCTGAATATCTGGATATCGCACGTGAGGACGATGTTGATGCATTCGTATCAGGAGAATTAAAACATGATGTGATACGCGCCCGCGGTAATATCTCGCTCATTGATGCAACACATTACGCTACCGAAAATCCGGCAATGGAACACCTGTGCGGGCGTCTTTTGGATATGCTTGATGTGGATGTGGAATTCATTGACCACAATCCGTTCATCAATGTTATGTGAGGGATCTGGATTGGTAAATGATAAGATCGACCATGACCCACATGATGAGGACGACGATGATCTGGATGAATTGATGATGGGTCAACTTCAAAAGCAGAGACGTCCGGTACATCGACGAAGTGATGGCTATGAGCGTAAGCACATATATCGGGGTGCTGTTGTGAAGCAGGACGAGAATAGTGATGCGGACACTGATCCAGATAGCAATGAATGAATCAATGTATTTGTAAGATGTGTAAATGAGATTTTTCTATTTGAAACTTAAACCAATGCAACCGCCGTAGGCGGCGCGTTCCCTCCATCGGTAAAAAATAAATACACTACGAGAAAATGCTCACTTCGTTCGCATTAACTCGCACTATATATTTATAAAATATATACTACGAGAAAATTACCATTTACGATTGCATTAATTCGGAGTACACAATTTTACAATAGAATATAAGAAAAGTCCACATTTCAAAGGCAAGTGATGTGGGAATATGCCGCCTGCGACGGTTGTGATAATTTTAGTTTCAGAGCGAACAATATCATTTACGCCGATATCTCATCACATCTGTATATATACCCTTAAACAATACGTTTTCCGCATTCCATTGGAACTATCGTCAATTCTGCACCCTCAAACACCTTTTTAAGCGGATCATTTTCTGCGATCCGGTCCATTGTCAAAGCAACTGCCGCAACCTCTGAATGTGGCTGGTTCCCGACTGCGATGTTCCAGTCTGCCAGTTCATACATTCCGGCAGGTACTTTTTCAGCACCGACCACGATCATGAGCTTGTCACATTCTTTTAGATCATCCACCGCATCCGACAGGTTGATGCCATACATTGAAAGGTGGCATACCTTACCACCCTCATCTTTCCATTTTGTAATCTCATGCTTCCAGTTCACATCATTCTTGACATAGAAATCCCCACCCCAACGTTGAACTACGTCTTCGACATTAGATACAAGTTTTTTGTCCTCGGATGCGAGCAGCATACCTTCTGCACCAAGCGCCCGGGCTGTAAGCCCGACGTGTGTTGTTATCCTCTTATCACGTTCAGGGCGGTGTCCTATGCGAAGAATGACTATTCGTTTCATGGGAGATTGTAAACCTGCTAAACTATTAAATGGTTTGTTTTGAAAAAAATTAATGGAAAGATTGGTTTGTATCAATCATGAACATCTGCATAGTTCCCGATTATAGGTATTGCTTCACCACACTCCGGGCAACCCCCTTCCTGCGTAATGTTATATTCACCAACATCGAACAATCCCCTTTTGATAAGTAAATTCCCGCAACTGTGACAGTATGTACTTTCATAATCATGCCCGAAGACATTTCCGATATAAACATACTGAAGACCCTCATCTTTTGCAATGTCGTATGCCATCTCAAGCGTCTTGATCGGAGTTGCAGGAAGGTCCTGCATCTTATAATGCGGTTGGAAGCGTGTAAAGTGAAGCGGCGTATCTGCGCCAAGATTATCATGTACCCACTTTGAAAGTTGCCTGATCTCATCAGCAGAATCGTTTCGTGTCGGTATAACAAGATTAATGACCTCAACATGCATCCCGAGTTCCTTCGCAAGTTTAGCAGATTCCAAAACAGGCGCAAGTTTTGCACTGCACACCTCTTCATAGAACTCTTCATTGAATGCCTTAATGTCAACCCTGAAAGCATCCAGATACGGCGATATCTTACGAAGCGCTTCAGGTGTGATGTAACCATTTGTCACATAGACCGTCGCAAGTCCTGCCTCTTTTGCAAGCTTTGCACAATCATAGGTGTATTCATACCAGACAGTAGGCTCGTTGTAGGTCCATGCAATGCTTTTTGAACCAGATTCAATGGCACGTGCAACTGCTTCTTCCGGCATTATTTCAATAGAATGTGCCTGATCAAGCCCGACCTGTGATATCGTCCAGTTCTGACAGTGCTTGCACCTGAAATTGCACCCAATTGTCCCAAGTGAATACGAAAGTGAACCCGGATAGAAATGAAACAATGGCTTTTTCTCGATCGGATCAACGGACTCGCTCGAAACAGTGCCATAGATCAGGGTGTACAACGTACCGTCACGGTTTTCACGCACCTTGCAAAATCCTTTTTTACCCGGCACAATAGTACATCTATGGTTGCATACATGACATTGCACCTTGCCACCATCAAGTTTGTCATAAAGCATAGCTTCTTTGATCAATTTGACTCTCCCCCTTGTTAGTCAATTGATGGTCCCAATAGTAAAAAAACTTAAGCATTATCAAATCAGGCACTGTGCTCATTCATCAGTGGTGAAATGAATGTATGATAAAATCGTTTGTTAAACGAATTCAATTGACAGTTGAACATCGATCAGTTAATCGATTCAATCATTTATTCTTATCAACCATTAATCCATCGATAAATTGGTACCATTGGTAGATAATAGCAACAAACGCTCCTAAGAAAACGACCTCGGAAATTTCCCAAATATAGTAAGTATTTATATCCGTATTGAATTTCAAGAATCCTGCAAATGCGTTGATCGCAAATGATGCTCCTGCAATGGAAACATGTTTCCAGGTTTCGTTCAACACATCCGTGTTCAAAAACAATCGGGCACGTACAACACCATCACCAAGTTTTCGAGATAATAACAGTATCTGCAAAATTAAAAATAAGGTGATAAATGCAGCTCCAATATTATAAAGCCAAATGAATGTGGTAACGTAATCCAATTGGGGTATAGGCATTAATTACAATCTCCTTATATTCAAAATCAATTTTATTTACACAACATCTTGATTCTATTATGTATTAATCAAGATTTATTTATACTATTCCCTTAACCGATACTATAATTTATAGATTTGTGAAGAGGCATAAATCTTCCTTTAAAATATAGATCGATACATGAAATATGACATTATTAGTAATTAATATTTAGTAATTATTCAGCCTCACAATAAGGATATCTGATTGTTTCGATTGGAGTTTTATGTTTAAAGTTTGTTGTTTGTCGTTTGGCGTTTACAACCAATTACAATATATACTAAGAAAACAATTATTATATTGTTAACACATCCAAATAATAGGAGCCCTTAACAATGGAGAATTGTATTATGAAAGCAAATCAAAAAACGGCATCGGAGGGGATTTATTGAATAAAGTCGATATCTTGCAAAGATCTCTGCACAATCTGAAAAATGACCGTGATGTCATTGGCAGTGCAATATCCAGCAAAAACGGATTGGTAATGGCAACTGATCTTCCAGAAGGTATCGATCGAAATTCCTTCTGTGCAATGGCAGGTTCGTTGTTCCAGGGAATCCAGACTGCAGCATCTGCAATTGGAAAATGTGATGTCAGGCATGCAGTGACAAGTATCGGAAATGAACTGTTCATTGCTCACCTATGCGGCAATTCC
>JAUSPM010000130.1 GCA_030655675.1 Methanosarcinaceae archaeon
AGGTAAATTTGTTTTGGATCCAAAGTTCATTAAAAGCGTGAATAAGATGCCGATGATTGATTATCTTGGTGTTTGTTACAGTCACTTTAATGAACATCGGCATACGTTATCTCACTGGGATAACCCATTAGAACCAATTGATACGACTAGAATCATCAATACTACTGATGAAGCGCATGTACTCATCAAAGATACTATCAATATAATTGATAAATATTATTCATTCTGAAAAAGGAGGTGGAGAGATGAATGCATATAATATAGTTTTTACATCAAACGAATCCTTTGATGCTCTAGTTACTATTTGCAATTCTAATGCTCCACTTCAATATTTAGAGACTATTGAAAAAGAATTATCGAGTTGTAATTTTGTGGGAAACGTTTTAATGGATCAAATTTTACATGTCGGTAATACCGATGAGCGGTTTCTATCATTTAATCTTGATAGAAGCGGAATAATCAAAGATTCGATAAGATTTGTGAAAATCTCCAAAACGTCAGTATTTAGAGAAATATCATGTAAATTTCTTAATGATGAACAACTTATTGAAGCGTCAATTCTTTCCGAACTTCAAAAAAAGATGATTAGAAATGGACTTTCAATTTAGAAATAAGAAACAATATCGAGAAATTAGAGGTGGCATATTTTTATGCCACCTCTTTCCCATTTTTTGAAACACTATTGCCAACCGAACATACGTTCACTATGATTTAATTATAATTCGCCGGTAAGCAAATAGAAAGGAATTTCGTTATGTATGATGGATCGTTGGTGCCTGACACCAAACGGCAGTAACGTGAATATTACGCGGTGGCGGAGCCACCTAATGAACTGCACCCATTTTTTTAGACACACATTGGCTCAAAGTCGCCGGAATACTCAAGTATCCCTCACAATTGATTATTTCGCAGTAAAAGCATCACCGTTTCGCTCGAAGAGCATCACCAGTACGCACTTAGAGCATCACCAGTTCACGGTTAGGGCATCACTTTTAAGTGGCGTACTGCCCGGAGGGCAGTACGCATGATATTTGAGTTTAATCGTATAAATTGAGTTGGTTGAGTTTGGCATAATATTCTCTCATATTTATATCACCAGAGTACACCCAGGAAGCGTTGTGAACGATTCTATCCATTATTGCATCTGCATGTACCCCGCCACCCAAGCGGACATGCCAGTCATCCTTCCTGTACTGTGTGCAAAAAATTGTTGAGGTGTTATCATGTCGTCGTTCAATTAATTCTAAAATAAAGTGTTGTTCTTCTTCGTTAAAGTCGTCCATCAGCCATTCATCTAAAATCAGCACTTTGTAACTGCTAAGCTTTTTCAACAGCTTTGAAACGCCTTGTTTGGTGAGTGTAGCCTCATCTCTCATCAATAATAAATCAGGGGTCCTAATGTACCTTGTTCTGATTCCCTGCATGCATGCTTGATTCCCAAGTGCACAAGCCAGATAGCTTTTACCGGAGCCCGCGAAACCGTAAAATATGACGCTGGAGCTGGAGTCAATGAACTGACAAGTGGATAATGAGAGAAGCTTTTGTTGGTCAAGACCACGGTTAAGATAATAGATGTCTCTATAGTTGGCGTTCGTAATGCGAAATTTTGACTGCTTAATCAGTCTCTGGACCTTACTGTTGTACTTCTTCTGATAAAGGTAGTCTACTGCTAACTTCATACGATCCTCAAATGAAAGTTGGCTGTATCCAACGTCCTGGGATTGCTGTTCAATGGCATCAATCATTTCGCCTAAATTGAGTTCTCTCAGTTTTCTGCGGGTTTCCTCATTAAGTAAACTCATCAGTTTTCACCTCCACCATAATATCGGGAACCTCTAACATAGCCTTGTGCAGACTGATTGAGAGCCTTGATCTCATCCTCCGATTTTTTAGCAAGGTAAAGATGATCTTCGTTTGATGCTAAGATTGATTTCAAATGATTATATCTAGGTACACGTATCCTTGATAAAGCTATCTCGCATGCAATTTCAAGCCGTTTATCAGAGTAAGTCTTACTCAACTTTAATACAGAAAGCGTTGCATTATACCCCTGTTCCTTAATCCTGACGCTCTTAAAGATACGCTCTATGACTTCACCAGTGCAGTTGCCAATAGAGTATGCCCATTTCTTGATGCGTTCATCATCCCATTCAGTTCGTTGAAACTGATCCGGCATGTGCTCTTGAAGGGTTGACCATTTGTATTTCATATAGCTTGGGAATAGTTTGTGAGTGGCAATTCTTTCGCCTTTTGCATAGATTTCAAGAAGCGATTCTGTTATCTTTAGGTCTACTTTTTTTCCGACATATTTGTAAGGCGCAGAGTAACGGTTCGTTTTATACGCAATATGGAAATCAAGATTTACACTGTGACCGTACACCCATTCAGCAACCTCGTACGGCACGGTTGGCAACGTTCTCAAATGTGACTTTTCAACCTCGTTAAAGACCTCGGTTCTGCTGCCTTCTCGCTTTTGAAATGCACCATCGTTAAACTGTGTTAGTGCCTTTGAGACACCCGCTTTTAACTCCTCAAGAGTGTAGTATCTGTTATTCCTCAACTTAGCGATAATTGCAGTGGCGATTTTTCCTACAGAGCCTTCAACCGATGCCTTATGCTTGGGTTTCTTCACCCCTGCGGGCATAATGGCGGTAAAGTAATGATTTCCAAAGTCTTCATACTTTTCATTAAGAACAATGTCGCCTTCTTTAGGGTGCTTAATCACACCGACTTTCAAGTTATCGCAAACGATTCTGACCGTCGAGCCGCCAAAATACTCAAACATGTTGACGTTGCACTTCATCCAAGTATCCTGTTTCATATCTAAACAAGGCTCCACATAAGTGTACTGGCTATACGGAAGGGTGGCCACGAATAGATAAACGGTGATGACCTCGCCGGTATCCTTATTCGTAATGGCCATGGTTGAACCGCTCCAGTCAACTTCACAAACGATGCCCGGTTTGTGAGTCAGGTGGCTTGTCAGACTGTTTTGAGTCACATAGTCAGAATAACCTTCGCAAAATTTCGTATAACCCATGGCGATAGAGATGCCCTTGTTGCATGAGTCTTTGTACTCCTCCCACAACAATTTCAAATTTACACCAGTTTTCTTCAGTTCTGCATGAATGTACTTGTAGTCAGGCTGTTTAAACAGTGTTTCTGAGGAGTGCTTATCGGGATAGAAGATCCAATAAACTTCTTCATCAGATTTGTCTTTGATGTCTTCAAAGCTCAATCCTAACTCATCTGAAAGCTTGAAAACATCACCTACCGAGTGCTGAGACATTTTCCTAGTCTTGCTGATCTCCCTTTGTGACATCTGATTTGCGCGAAGTTCAAGAATGAGCTTCACCTTGATTTTTTTGGCCATAACGATGGCCTCCCTCCTGCAGAATTGAGATTTTCATCTCAATTTCATTCTACAGCGGGTGATGCTCAAGTGCGAATCGGTGATGCTATTGCGTGAATTGGATCAGCAACACGGGGTGATGCTCAAGTGTGAATTGGTGATGCTCAAGCGCGAATCAGTGATGCTCTAACCGCGAAATAATCAACAATAAATCCATCAGCGTGGTTTCGCTGAAAAAAAACAATAAACGATTCTAATATTTACCAGCCTGCCAGCAAACTCTCCTCAAACATTGAAGAGGGGTTGCTATTATACGAAATTTACTTTTTTTATTTAACATTTACTTTTTCATTTAAGGGTTATTTAACATGTAGTAAATGTATAAGAGAATAATATATGAAATAATTAGCAAAAATAAATATATATGGTAATATGACAATAATATATAAATTTCGACAAAGGTATTTTAAAACATTAATTGAATGTATATTTTAGTTAATTAAATTAAAAAAGTAACAAATATCCAAATATTC
>JAUSPM010000133.1 GCA_030655675.1 Methanosarcinaceae archaeon
AAATTGTGGAATGCACTAAAAGCAATTGAAAATTCGATGTGTATATAGGGTAACGCCGCGCATGCGCGGATTGTAGAATCGTTTTTATCATGCACTCATTAAACACTCTGTACAACAGTGCTGCACCAGCTATACAAATACGAAGTTTTAATATCTTTCAACACATCTTTGTTTGCACGGATTATCCTACGTAGTAACTGCGTATTTGGAGAATGTGGATGGGTAGTAGTAATGGAACGCGCCGCCTGCGACGGATTGAACCGGCATCAAAATTACCTAAACAAGTACGATATTCTTCTCCACCAGCCCTGCATCCGTAATAACGACCTTTGCCGTATACTCGTCCAACTCCACGACATCATACCCCCTGATCTCGATCCTCTTCTTATACATTGGAGCATCAAGCACAAAACTCTCAAACTCTCCGCCTTCGCCTGCGATATTCACTCCTATCTTCTCATTTAGTCGCACAAGTTTATCGATATCTTCTTCCGCAATCCTGCGCCCAACCCAGGATTTATCGAGACCGTATGCCGCAATGCTGCTAAAAATAAATTCATATCCCAACTTCAGCAACTCCCGCATCTCAGTTTCCTGATCAATGTGCCACAGCGGCGAGAATACCTTCAAACCGATCTCATCACATACCCGCTCAATTCGCTCCCTCTGGTAATTGGAATACAGGGCTCCTGTGACCACGCCTTCAATGCCATACTCCTCTTTCGCCCGCAAAATTGCGTTCTTCATATCCAGAAGTTCGACTTCCTTTTCCCCTTTGGTAACCTGCTCAATAAGAGGGAAACCCATGGCTTCAGCCTGCAAGCGAGCGAGATTGATGTTCGGGGTATGGAACATATAGGAATCCGGGTTCTCACTTTTAATAGTAATCAGACACTCGATAGAATAGTTCTGTTCATGCATGATCTGTAAAGCATAATTGCTGTCCTTTCCTGAACTGAACAGGACACCGAGTTTCAAATTTGGCTGCGAGTAAAATCGTTTCAGGTACTCTGTCTTTGAACTGCATCCTGCCTTCTTTGCCAGTTTTGTGATTGCTTTATCAAACCTGCTACCATACTGCGCTGCCTGTTTCTTGCGTTGTGTGAACTCGCGGGAAATGCCGATATGTTCGCCAACCATGCGCAGGATAAGTTTATTCTGGTTAGGTTCATGTTCGCTGCCAACTTCATTATCATTATCATTATCATTCTCATTCTTAATTTCAAACTTGTACTGCGGCGGGATCTTGAGACCGTATTCCACCAGCCTTTTGTCAAGATACGGCACACGAAGTTCGATACTGTTGTTCATGGAAACAACATCATCCCTGTATGTGTTCTTCTCGTATATCTTCAAGATATCGGCATAACAATCCCTGTTAATATCGGTTGAGCGCTTGTGCCGATCATATCCTGCAAACAATTCATCAGCACCTGACCCGGAGAACATGACCCTTATGCCATCTTTTGCTGCTGCCTTGCATGCTGCATACATCGTTAATCCCACTCCGACCTTGGGAACATTTGTGTCTTCGATAAGCGGCACCACGGTCTTAAGATACTCCTCAACTTCATCAATGCCGATCTCGCTTATAATGAGTGGAAGTCCCAACTCACCGGCCACCTTTTTTGCATACCTGACATCCGGCGATTCCACTTCACCTTTCAGTCCAACTGTATAACAAGTGAATTTTAAGTCTAAGTCTAAATCTAAATTTAAATCTATACTTTGTTGCTTTCCAAGTTGTTTGCAAAGGTAAGCGATGATCGTAGAATCAACACCGCCGGAGAACAATATACCAAACGGTTCGTCAGGTATGCGGATCGATATAGCATCAGTCAGGAGTTTTTCGACATCCGCGCGAATGGTTTCAACCGGCACTTCATGTTCCGGTGTGATGGAAAAGAACTCTCGGTTGTACTTTGTGATATTGTCATCCTTAATATCATAACACAATATCTCGCGCGGGTTCAGTTCTTTGATGTTGAGGTAATTAACAGCATCAAGGGCTTTTTTCTCAGATGCGAACGCTAAACCGGATTGAGTACTGTACCACATTGGCTTCAATCCAATAATGTCGCGGGCAAGGTACACTTTATCATCGAACCAATATGCGAATGAATAGACGCCAATGAACTCGCGAAGGGTGTCATCGATTATCCGGCTGATATCTGATGGTGTGTCAATTTTAATTTTGTCAGCGATCTGTTTATCAGTCCGTTTTTCAATATGTTTCTCGATAAGTTGTATCAGAAGGTCTGAGTCATTTTGAGCATCGATATCATATTTACTACTCAATTCCTTCCAGTTGTATATCTCGCAATTTGCAACCAGCCGCCCCTTATGTACGATCGGCTGTGGGACAAAATTGACCATGGAATGTAATGTATGACCAAAAATGTTGATGCTTTTTGGAATGGATAACGAATCAATATCATCCGAGTGTTCCACCCAATCAACACCGCAGGCACCTACGCCATCTTTGCCACGATTTTTGAGCATGGCAAGTGCTATACGAGTATTTTCTGCTGCATCCTGTGTATTAAAAAAACCTGTTATCCCGCACATTGTTTTTGTGTTAATGGTACTGCTTTTGTCTATTCATCCAATTATTTGACCGAATGGGCCGGATTTAGATGCGGCGTTGCATCCTGTAAATCCTGTTAGTTCCGTCCGAATAAATCATTTCCGTTATTTTCATAAATCCCGATTTTCCCCCTATCCGGCAGACGCTCTCATTTTCCTTCATTGAACTCCAATACAATTTCAATCTCTTCGGTGGCTAAGCTTTAGAGTTTGTAGACGATCTGGTGTTTTTCAGTTTGAAGGAGATTATATTAATTTTTAATCGTTCACGCTCATTTTTCATAATATGCACCACGTCCTTTCCCTTTCTGCCTGATAAATCCCTCGTTAATCAATTTTCGAATTAGTCTCTTTGCTTGATCTCTATTGACACCACAGACATTCCTCGACTCTTCGTTTGTGACCTTCCCATTGGTTTCAATGTAATTCTTCAATAATTGGAGTTTTTGTTCTTCGGACAGTCCTTTAATCCGAGTATATTTCTCCTTTTCTCCAATAGAAGAAAGCGTTTCATGAGTCAACTGATAATACGTTCCTTTTCTCGTTCCAACTCGTTCAAGGAAAACACCTTCCATTAAACCAAGCATTTCAGAGGCTTCTTTCTGTGTTCGTTGAAGAATCTCAGGGCATCTTGTGTTGATATCTTGTCATTTCTTCTCAAATGGTGCAGTAATCTCGCCATTGCTTCATCAAATGTATCATTTCGCAGTACAACTTATACCGCACCATCGATCTCAGGATACTCTGGCGCTTCTATTAGTGTCGATGCAATGTGTTTAGGAATCTTTTGGCGCATATGTGGCGCATTTGGCGTATTAGAGAGTATTCTGTTCCTTTGCCGATAGTACCTTTTTGCTCAAATAGTCCACTTGATACCAAATCAGCTAGGTATCTCGAAGAAGTCCTTGCAGATGTCTTGCAGATTTCCTGATATTCTTTATTCGTAATCTGCCCTTTTTCATTGACATACATCACAGATTTGATGAATGTGGTTTGTATAGTTCATCCAGTGTGATCCCATAAGGCAAAAACCCAGGACTCCTGATTATGAGTTTGTCGTCATATATTCGTACTTCAATATTTGAGAAGATCGTATAATCCCGATGGCAAACGGCATTGATGAGGGCTTCTCGCAGGGCTTCTAATGGGTAATCCCACATTTGATCCCTTTGTGGTTTACCTGTCATCACAAATTTGTTTTTAATCTCTCTTCGATCAGCTGGCGTTGGTGCTGTATCTCATGTTTGAGCTCCTCTTCTGTTGGCAGATAAAGCATGTATTTTGAAGCGAAAATCTGCTTGCTATTATTGAGCACCGAATATTTTGCAATGGTTTCGTTCTTCTTTGAACAAAGGATCAATCCAATCGTCGGATTATCGTCGGAGGCGATGTATCTATCGTCAAACATTCGGACATAGCTATCCATCTGACCAACATCCTGATGCGTCAGTTCACCAATTTTTAGATCTATTAGCAAGTAGCATTTTAAAATGCAGTTGTAGAACACCAGATCAATATAAAATAAATCACCATCGAATTGTAGCCGTTTTTGTCGTCCAACAAAAGCAAAGCCTTTACCAAGTTCAAGAAGAAATGACTGGATGTTATTGATAATGGCTTTTTCGAGCTTTGATTCGTGCAGAATATCGGAATCGGGTAAACCGAGGAAGTCTAGAATATACGGATCTTTTATCGTGTCGATCGGGTTTTTTAGATTGTACCCTTCCCACGTCAGTTTCATCACGGCCATTTTATCTCTACTTTTAAGTAATCGTGCGAAGAGAAATGTGTTGATCTGCCGATCAAGTTGTGAAACACTCCAACCTTCTTTCTCTGTTTCAAGCTCATAAAATAGGCGTTCGTTTTTATTTTCTACTCTGGTCAATGTCCGGTAATGCGACCAGCTAAGTAGCGGGGAAAAATCCTGATAGCATTCGTTTTTTTCAACTGAAAGTTTCATGTCTTTCAAAACATCACACGTCGTGTGATGATTTTGTGAGATCCCATCCAATCGGTCAGATTCATCACACGCCATGTGATGAATTTCTGGCATGCGCTCAGAATATGTCTGATAGAACAACCTAATATAACGCAGGTTTGTTACGGAAAAACCTTCGCCATACTTCTGGGAAAGCCTGGCAGATAGTCCCTCCAGCACTTTTTTCCCATACTTTGCCCGTTCATCTCCACCCTGTGCCGATTCCACGATTTCACGTCCGATCAGCCAGTAAGCAATTACCATCTGGTTATCAATTGACCTAACAACATTCGCCCGTGCCTGATCAAGAATAGAAGCTACCCGATCAAATAGTTCGTCAGTCTGAGGCTGATCATCGTTTATCGAACCTTCCAAACTGTTATTGTTATTCATTCCATGACTCCCTGCTATTTTTTATTTACATTCACGATTTCTGATTGAAATGGTTCGTTCATCGAATTTTTCTTTAAATTCGACGGTGTCGGATTCTCCGGTTTTGATGATGTCTTGTAGGTTCATATTTTTGATTTAAGAATGGAAAATCACTCATATTCGATAGTAACCTTAACTTTAATAATATCGTTTTAAAGTATGGACGCTTCCGTTTACAGTACCACTTGTAAATTTGTACCTGTCAAAATTCTTGGTAGTTTTATCGTTCTCAGCATCCATTTCTACTGTTGTCATAATTTATGACTCTTTAATTGTGTTTTAATGTGTCTGTCCATTCAGCCATTTTTTGACCGGATTTACAGGATGGACAGGATTTCGATGCGGCGTTGCATCCTGTAAATCCTGTTCATCCCGTCCGAATAAATCATTTCCGTTATTTTCATAAATCCCGATTATCTAAACGATTCACTTAAAATTATATATCCGCCTGTTTTTTTTGAGCCTTCAATTTTCATTTTGCCATCTTCTATTAATTCTTGCAAATCTCGTTTTAGTGTACCAAGAGGTATTTTCGTATTATTTTCTATATCTTTTCTCTTGCAGTTCGGATTTAATTTAATAAATTCAAAAATTTAATCACTTTTTAGTGGCTCATTTAATGGCTCATTTAATGGCTCATTTATCGGCTCATTTATCGGCTCATTAAAGGTATAGAGTTTATAGACGAGCCGGTTTTTATTAATTTTTCTAAAACATAATTGTTTTTTTTGTATATATATCAAAGCCAAGCCGGATGAAAGTGTTTATCGATCTGTAAAACAAGCCACTGCGCGCGATGTTTGATTGAGGGGCTGGCGGCGTTTTCCAATATCCAGTTATTCCAATGGATATGGAACAAAAATTCACCGCAGAGCACGCTGAGGGCGCAGAGTTATGAAATGGTATGCACTCGCTCTGTGATTA
>JAUSPM010000140.1 GCA_030655675.1 Methanosarcinaceae archaeon
GGAATAGTAATATATAAAGTTATCGAATTTAATCAGGTGCATGCAACGACAAATAGAAAAATTAAGAGAAGATATGCCCTATTCCGACGGAGTTAAGGTTATTAATCATAGTGTATATAGATTTCGTTATAAAATAACGAATTTCGTCAAATAGCAATGTTTATTAGGTACAAAACTGTTTATTTCAGTGGTTGAAAATTATGGTATTGGACAAGGCGCTTAAACTAAGAGACATCGCAAAATACATATCAGAAAGCGATTTTAAAAAACTCCCTTTGGATAATCTTGATTTTGAAATATTATGCGGACTGGATGAGAATGCCAAGATCAGTAATACTGCGCTTGCAAAATCAATTGGTACAAGTGAAGCAACCGTTAGAAGACGCATTCAAGACCTTGAAAACAAAGGTGTCATCAAAGGATACGGGGCATTCATAGATTATTCATTTTTAAATCTCTGCATCAAAGTATTCCTGCTTATAAAAATTGCTGACAATAGCGATAAAAAAACCTGCATGGACAAACTTGCAGATAATTTAACAAATCACAAACGTGTGGTGTCTTTATATCGTGTAAGTGGAAAATATGACTTGCATTGCGAACTTTTGTTCAGCGGTCTTTCAGAGATTACGGACTTCCTTGACAATGAACTTGATAGTGGATATATTGAATCAAAAGACGTGCAGGTCGTTATTTCTGCATACAAAGTATCTCAATGGTCAGGTGTATAAATGAAAAAAGTTCTGGACACTATGGGTGAACCTTGCCCATATCCTTTTTTGCTGACAGTCAATGAACTGTGCAACATGCAGGATGGTGATATTCTTGAAACGAAAGGAGATTGTCCACAAACTGCGGACAAGATCATAAGTGCTGCAAAAAAATACGGTATTGAGATTCTTGAAATGAATATCACAGGAACTGACTGGGACTTTGTACTCAAAGTTAAGCACACAGATATATTAGAAAATATTTGTTGTAAACTATGTTTCTCATAATATCAAATGTATAGTATGACGCATAAACTACTAAAAAGCGCATGGCCTCTATGGGTTGGAGTCATTATTATTGGATCTGCAAGCACGCTCCAGTTCATTCTCTTGGGCAGACCATGGGGCATTACTGATGGCGAAGTCAATGCCGTGGCACTTATAGGATCAATCATTATGCCTGAGCATATACTTTCAACAACTTATTTTGAGGCATTTCCACCTATTGTTACATATTTACTAATAATCGATGTAATGCTCATATTAGGAGCTTTCATCTCAGCAGTACTTTCTAAAAATTTTAAAATACGCATTCCACGAAAAAAAGAACGGCTGATCCAGGGTTTTGCGGGCGGGATTCTCATGGGTTTTGGTGCACGTTTGGCCATGGGTTGCAATGTCGGCCATATAGTAAGCGGTATTCCGCAGTTATATGTTGCAAGTATAATTGCCGGTATGAGTATGATAGTCGGAATGTATATCGGAACTAAAATACTGTTAAGGCAGGTGCGTTCTTCATGGTAAATATTATCCTTGTTAGTATATTGATAGGGCTGATATATGGTTTCACTCTCCAGAAATGCCAGATATGTTTCACTTCAGCATTTAGGGATTATTTTTTGTTCAAAGAAGGACAGCTAATAAAAGCACTGTTGTTTCTTGTTTTGCTCCAGATGATATTATTTCACTTTTTTGCAAGCACTGGTCTGATCATTGAATTTGACGAAAAGCAAGGCGGCATATTAAGTTTGGTTATTGGTGGGCTCATATTCGGTGTTGGCGCAATATTTGCAGGCGGGTGTGCTTCAGGAACATTGTATCGTGTTGGTGAAGGACAAATGATGTCTGTTTTTGCATTGTTCGGTATGCTGTTTGGTATTGGATTATTTGCAGAGTTATATGATATTTTGAATCGAACATTAATTCAGCCATTATCCGTAGGCAATATTCGGATTCCTGAACTATTAAACATATCATCTATAGCAGTAGTGACCATTGGAGCAATATTCTTTCTGATAATCCTGCTGTTGAAAAATATAATGATGAAAAAACAAATTGAGTGAGTTTATTCACTCTGGAACTAAATAAATATCATACACTTGTTTCAACTATATTTGTAATATACAACACCTTTTTAATACTTGCAACAGATGCAAGTATTATGTCACTAAAATCAATTGGAACTGTTTCAAACTACGCAGATGAAGAATCACTGAAGATACTTGCCCTGTGGAAAGAAAGCATCAGCGCAATAGAATTGTCGCAGCCCGCATCTATTTCATCCTTATTTTACGATGAATATTCACACTATATTATAGTCCATGATCCGCTTGAGATCGAGTTTCCAAAAAAACGGGATGAATGGAACAAGCGTTTCACAAAGAACGCCGGCGTATCCGTTGTAGAATTCATTAGATCGGAAGGCAACATAGTCTATGTCAAGGGCCTTTTTGCACTGAACGGCTCTATGGTTTATGGAATTGTTCCATACACCGCATTTGATTCAAAAGATGCGCGCTTCCCTGCTGCTGAAATGGAAACTGTAAGGAATGCTGTGATGGTAGAAGTCTTACCACAGATCAAGGGCAAGACTATCGTTGATATCGGATGTGGTATCGGCTCCATTACTATTGATATGGCGCGTCAGAATCCGGATTCTGAGGTCTACGGTATCGAGATCACCGATGGACTGACAAAACAATGTGAAATGAACAGTGAACAATTCGAATCGACAAACGTGAAATTCAAAACCGGAAATATCTATGACCTGCCATTTGAGGACAACTCTGTTGATACAGCTACGTGTTTTTTCATGCTACACCATCTGGATGACATCCCACGCGCGCTTTCAGAAGTAAAACGAGTATTGCGTGAAGGTGGCGAAATAAAAGCGGTTGATCCTATCGGGCATCACCATGGTCCGGATATGGCTGTATCTGAGTGGCAAAAACTGTTTGAAGATGCGGGTTTTTCGGTTAATGTGATGATCATTTCTGGCGCAATCGTGTCGTCTGCGATCTTGCTAGGAAAATAGATGATAATAAAAATGGTATTTGTATAACTGTTGTATAATTACTACATAAGTGAAATTGTTCAATCTGAAATTAAAAACGATGCGAACGCCGTAGGCGGCACGTTCCTTCACTACAGACTATAAGGCGAATGCACAAAATCAGACAATTTTGTTTTCGATATTCTTCGTGCATACAAACGAGCATTATGGGAATGTGCTTTGCTTTTATGACGTTTTGGGAACGTGCGCGCTTCGCGCGGTGGTGATGTCGGTATTTCAATTATTTTTTAAAAATATGGTCCCACATGCAGTTTTTTATGATAATTGATCGATATACCTATGTATTTACTATTAAAATACACACAATGAATGGAGGTGGGGCAAGTGGAAGATGCCCCGATGTTTTCACTTTTATACGTATCTGATGTTTCAGTTTTTGTTTCAGTTTTTGTTTTAGATTTAGATTAAGTTTCAATTTTTCTTTTCAAATAATTTACCAACGCCCAAACCAAGTCCGAGCATGAATATCGACCCTATAAATATAGCTCCGACCTCGCCGGCTTTTCCTAAACCCTCTATCGCATAGTCAGGCATTGGTGCCCCTACAACAGGTTCACTCTCTTCCAGTTCTACAAACGTGTGTTCGTCTATGATACCTTCTGCTGCACTTTCCAATCCATCGGGATCAGAGGATGCCAAAAATGGAGCGAATACTGATAATAGGATGGCTACAGCCAATCCCACCAGTATTATAGTTTTGAAGTCGCCACTGCCATTATTATTGTTATTATTATTTCCGCTCATGCCGGCACCGCCTCTTTAGAAAACTGAGACAACAGATCAGGACGTGCC
>JAUSPM010000148.1 GCA_030655675.1 Methanosarcinaceae archaeon
CATCCACTCATTAAACACTCTGTACCACAGTGCTGCACCAGCTATACAAATACCACTCATTAAACACTCTGCACCAGCTAAACAAAAACAAATTTAATATCTAAAATATAACAAACACGTTCATCCCAATAATTTGAAATAAGGATAATCACTTGATGAACCAGTGAGACTTAACACGATCCAGTTCTTGACAAACACATCGTACATGCTGAGCATGGTCTTCATACCCCTTTTCGCAGAGTCTCTTGGAGCCACATATTTTGAGATTGGGGTTATTTGTGCTGTTTTTGGTGCGACATCTTTTCTTTCATCGTTCATATTTGGCAAAGCAGCAGATATCCATCGTCTGAAAAAGGTCATTATTCTGGGTCTGGTAGTATCTGCTATCACATTCTTTTTGCAGATATTCGCATACGATCCATTCTCACTTGCGGTCACCAGGGGACTTGCAGGGTTTAGTGTAGGAATGTATCCTGCTGCTCTTATCGTCTATGTGCATTACCAAAAGCGCAGTATAGGCAAGTTCAGTTCATTCGGGGCGCTCGGCTGGATGGCAGGATACTTATTGGCAGGACTTATTGGGAATATCATCTACCTGTTTGCTTTATCTTCACTTTTCTACTGCTTTGCACTGCTCAGTGCCATGCGGATGGAAGATATCGAAACACCGGTGTTCCATGTGACCTATTTTTCCATTGATACATTCACAAACAATATTGGGACATACCTGTCATTTTTTATACGCCATAGCGGTGCAGTGGCTGTATGGACAATATTCCCGCTTTATCTTGCATCACTTGGTGCTAACATGTTCTGGATAGGGACACTCTATGCGATCAATCCGGCTGTACAATTTCTAGTAATGCGCCGACTTGATGGATTTAGGAACGAACGGCTGATCGTCTGGGGATATTTACTTTCTGTAGTTGCATTTGCAAGTTACATTATCATTCCGAATTACCTTTTTGTTATACCTGGAATGATTGTAGTAGCATGTTCGTGGTCTTTCATATATGTCGGCTCGAACCAATTGCTTGTTGAGCGTAACATCGATAAGGCAACTGCTGCAGGTCTCCTTAACTCCATGATCGGTGCTTCAGGGATTACGGGGGCATTAATTGGAGGGGTATTGTCACAGATATATGGATTTGAGGCTGTATTGTTATGTGGGTCCATCTTTTCGTTTATCGGATTGATAATTTTCAGAATGTTTGACAGTCAAAAAAACAGACAATCAGTTAAGAAGATATATTAATTATAAAATACAACTGGATTTAGATATCATGATTCGCAAATGCAATGAGGATGGATATTTCAGGGGCCATGAATGTCCCAAATGTGGAGATAACGGCAAGTATGTGCTGGATGATGAGCGAGAGGAACGGCTTGGAAGGTTTATTTCCGGTGCTCTCAGGCATTTCCCTGATGATATAGGTCTTGAAATGGACACACAGGGTTGGGTTGACCTGGATCCTCTGTGCGATATCATGGAAAATCGATATCGGTGGGCAACAGAAGAACGCCTTATAGCACTGATTGAATCTGATGTAAAAAGAAGATATGAAGCAGATGGTTCTCGAATAAGGGCAAGATATGGACACTCCGTTAATGTTGATCTGGATTATCCCGGGAATGAACTTGCATATCTTTACTACGGTGTTAGTTTAGAAGAGGTTGACATGCTTTTGGAGAACGGCATAACACCACTGCGCCAGCGCTATGTGCATCTCAGTACTTCATATAGGAAAGCGCATGAAGCCGCATCGGTTCACACTGAAAATCCAGTTGTCATTGAGGTTGATGCAGAAGCTGCACAGCAGGATGGTCTTTTTTTCATGAGCGTGAATGATGACATTGTCCTGACAGATGAAGTACCACCACAGTATCTGGGTATTGTGGCCGCAAAAGAGTGATATTTTCCTCTTACCTGACAGATACTTTTACGAGTTTGACCTTTTGGTCATCCTCAAGTTCATCTATTTTTTGCACCTTGAACTTCACATCAAGGAATTGTTCAGTTACCCAGATGTTCGTCAGCGTATGCTGTGTCAGTTCACGTACAGTAAAAGAACCAAACTCAAACTCAAACTCAAACCCAAACCCAAACCCAGATCTGCAATGACTCAGGCCTAAACCCATATATGGGATCAACTGGTCAGCCAGATGCACATCCACTGATGCACCGCTACAAATCTCAGTGAGTATTTCTTTTGCGGCATTTTCGCCAACTTTTTCAGCAGGTAGACCTCGTTTTCCAAGTGCAATCCCTCCAACCATGCCGTGCCATAAACTTATCCCGCTGCCAGTTGAGCGGCATGTTGTGCAAACGGTCTCGATCTCGCATTCATATCCTGCATCTCTGATCAATGATGCAGCCGAATCCGCCTGCCGCTTTGTGACGTGTTCGGGCAGGTTCGCGCAATGGGATATGCCGTATATCTTTCCTTTTACGTTCTCTGTCGTAAGGTCAAAACTTTTGAGTTTGGCTGGTTTGAGATGTGCGCGCACTCGCCCCCCGCCTTTTGGATAATATCCGCGCTCAAGAAGTTCGATATCACACTCGTATCCCATCTTTGACAATGCGCGGGCAGTTACGTGTTTCAGATAATCAATAGAAGGGGACCATGCTACATCTGTCCCTCCCGTAATGATTAGTTCAATATCACCAGGTGCATAGGCTGCGGCAGGCATGATGCACTGGAGGAGAAGTGAGATACTTCCTGCAGTTCCGATATCGATCTCAAGTTTAACGTTACCCCCCTTCAGTTCCATTGGAACGAACATGACATCGGTCGAGCCTATTAACAGTCCTGTCACCTCAGCATCGCATAGCAGGGCCATTGTCTCTATCGCTTTTACGTGCTGTGCCTTAAGCCCTGGCTTTGGGCGGTTCTTTCGGATATTGGTAATCCTTACTTTTTTTCCGGTCACTGCAGACAGGGCCACGGCAGTTCTGATGATCTGTCCGCCCCCTTCTCCGTATGAACCGTCGATCTTAATGATATTCCCATCTCCTACATCTTTTTATGTGCATCTTCGATCGCATACATGATCGGGTCGATCAACATGGACACCGGGGGGGCGTAGCATGTTTCCATTTCCAGCATTTCATCAATGGTGGCTCTCTTTCGAATTGCGAATGCGAGCCCGTCGATGCGCTCCTTGACTCCCTCGCCAGCAATCACCTGCGCACCTACCAGATACCTGTCGCTGAATATGAGTTTGATGAATATCTGGCTGCCTCCCGGATAATATGTAGCACGTGTCAGGCCTTTTGACATACCTGTTATGATCTTTTTGCCGCTTTTATCAGCGATCCGACTTGTAAGCCCCACAGACCCTACCTGAAGCTTTCCGGCAACACAGACCCATGGATTTATTATTGCACCAAAGGTTGAAGGTGTACCGCACAGGTTATTTGCGATTACGGCAGCCATTCTTCGTGCAGTGCTTCCAAGTTGACTTACAAAAGGTTCTCCGGTCGTAAGATCATAAACTTCTGCACATTCGCCTCCTGAGAACACATCTGTGTGGAATGTATCTCCAATCTTTACCTGTAGTTGTTCATCTACTACAATACCACCGCTTTTGCCGATCTTAATTTTAGTATTTCTTACAAGTGAAGTATCGGGTAATACACCTGCAGAGATTATTACAGTATCAGTCGGTATATCGGTGCCATCAATGGTGACTGATTTAACTTTTGTGGTGCAGTTGATGGATTCGGGTACAGTGTCGGTTATGACTTCTATACCCATTGACACAAGATGTGACCGCACGATCTCGGACATGTCCGGGTCAATGTTATGTGAGAGGAGTGAATAGTTGCGGTTAACAAGTGTTGTGTTGATCCCACGTTTTGCTGCAGATGCTGCAACTTCAACACCGATCGAGCCGCCGCCTATGATTGTCAGATTTTCAGTATCTTTTAGTGCATTTTGGATCTTCATACCATCAGATAAGGTGCGAAGTGTATGCACATTTTCAAGTTGAGAATAGGGTTTTATGTTTTCAGGGATGTGCGGATAACTTCCGGTTGCGATTACAAGTTTGTCAAAAGGAAGTATCTCATCGCCTATATGGATAGTTTTAGAATCGATGTCAATTGCATTGACTGTGGTGTTCAGTCTAATGTTTATTCCCATTTGTTCGAAGAATTCAGGTTTTTTTACAATTAGTTTATCAAAATCTTCTATTTCACCACCAAGCACGAAAGGGATCCCACACTGGCTGTATGCGGTGTGTTCGTCTTTTGATATAACTGTAATAGAATAGTTCCCATGGCGTTTTGTGTGTGTTGCAACCGCCATTCCAACAGCACCGCCACCGATTATCACAAGTTTTTGACGTGAGTTTGTTTCTTCATCCATGTGTTAAAGAATATGAAGGATGGGATATTAGAGTTTGGATTCACGTGATAATCAATCGACAATAAAAATTAGGTATTTGTATAGTTGTTTTTAAATGACTGTGCAAATTAAATGGTTCGATTTGAAACCAAAAACAATGCGACCGTCCGCAGGCGGCACGTTCCATACATACAAAATAGAATAATCGAAATCGTCACAAAAAGTGTGCAAGAAAATCTTCGCTGATGCTCAGATTTACTTGGACTAT
>JAUSPM010000154.1 GCA_030655675.1 Methanosarcinaceae archaeon
CACTTGTTGAGGATGCATATAAGGACGTGGCCGATGCGGATATTGGTATGTGGCTGTCTAACTTTGTTGACACAGATGCTAGAATGACGCCATAGTGACGAAAATAGGTGTTAAACGATATCTCTAAATAAATTAAGAAAATTAGTATAATTCATGGGATTATTCAAATTATCAACTGAAAATCAAGATATTACTAATGTAATGTATTGTGATATTAATATTTGTATATTAACTTAATATCAATTATTTTTTGAACCAATAATATCACGTATATTACATACACTTTCTTTAACATTTGCCATAACATCATCTCGCGTGTTTCCGACACATAAGACCGAAATCACAGGTTCGTTCAGATATGCAACATATCCAACATTTGGAATGTCCACAACAGGCTCTTTTAGTAAACCATTAATTGCCTTTTCATCGATCAAAACACGATCTTCCGCATATATAACTGCCCGTGCTGCAAAATGCTTTGCCGCAGGACGCACTTGTAATTCCGGTATAAGTTCACCTGCAAACGCCTTAACATGAGCATCGAACAAATTGATACCTGTCGAAAGCTCCACACTATCCATACTGCCCTGAAATCTTGCATTTACCTCAATGACAACAGGACCGTCATAGGTCAACATAAAGTCAACACCATTTGAACCAACCAGACCAAGTTCCATGATCAGATCCTCTGCCATCTCACATATCATTTCTTCATAAGGTGTCTCGAATGGTGTAATGTTCCCACAATATGCAAATGACAATCTAGTAAGCCACGGCACACCAATCATCTGTTCATTAACAGCAACTGCAACCGCTCTTTGTTTTGTAGATATGACCGAAACACTCACAGGCACGCCAGATACAAATTCCTGGATCAGCATATCATTAATAGTAAGACCCATATCCACATTCATATTTGAGATCTCATCAAGATATGAGTTCAGTTCACCCACATTCTCAACCACCCGATTGAACTTTCCACCACCCGCACATTTTGGTTTTACCATGACCGGATACTTGATCATTGCAATATTGGTTTTATGATATGTGTACGGGTGCACCACACCAATTGAAGCAAGTTTTAGTGCAAATTTTTCCTTATCAGAAACTTCCTGCATAACATGTGAAGGGTTATTCAATATTGGATAAGGAAGATCCGTCAGATCCGTCAGATCCATCATTTCAAAACCTGAACCTAAAACAATAGCATCGAAGTCAACTCCAAAACTGTTGATCAGTTCAGCCATTCTCTCACGACTGATGGCTGTTACATCCGTTGCCTCATTAGGATCGAACATCTTTGATCCCGCAGCACATTTCACAAGGTCTGAATCGGCAAATGCATCAATGGAATAAACGTTATATCCTGCACGTCTGGCAGAACAAACAATATTGCGGGTGCTGTATCCGATCACTAAAATATCCTGCATGTCCAGATCTCCCCCTACTTCCATTCCTATTCCTATTCCTATCCCCATTCCCACTTCCATTATTACTCCACTCCTGCACAAGTCTTATTTTGTATAGTCATTATGCATGTTCACCCGATAGGGCAAACAGCCCATATTCTGTCTTGATCACCGGTATCTCACTGCCTGACTGTGCCATAAATGATACAGGTTTCTTGATCGTCACCGTTTTATAAGTAGTAGGGTCAAGCACCATGACGGCATCATCTTCGACTGCAACCAAAACTGTCATTACCGCATCTTCCATACTTGCAATACGAGTAGCGCCTTTCATCTCATCCGTTGTTGCCATGAACCTTGAACCGGTTGAAAGGTCAATACCAACAGTTCGTTTGCCGATATTTTTTATCTGAATTACCTTATCCTTAAAGTGAATGATGTCACCTGACATGAATTCAGGTAATCGCATTGAAAATGTAATTCGATAGACGTCTTTGCCATCCTTTTGTCCGAACAGGGATGGGGATTCTGAAAAACTGCCCCCCATTTGTTCAATTATCGCGCGGCATATATGCCGGCCCGAATTGTTTGAACCAATGTATAGGTCGGCACCGTCCTTGATGTCAATTGAATCAGTTATGAATGCAAGCCTGTCGCCTTTTTTCTGCATCCTGCGCACAACTTCATTTGCGATATCAATACATCTATTTTTCTCATCACTTGTTGGCACCTTGTTTGTTGCACGTATCTGTATTATCCCTTCAAAATAGCCGCCTGATATCCTGCTACACATATCACATGCTTCACGAACGATACGTACCTCTGTGTTAAGTTCCTGATGTACAGGCTCATCCTTGATAAACGCATCAACCTCCGCGCGTACGCGGTACATATATGGCGTAAGTTGTCGCGGTTCGACGCATATCTCGATGTTCTCCGCAAGATCATGAATAGACAGGGCATCCTCCACGGATTGTATAACAATGTCATCCACACTACCCATATTCACCCACTTGCTCCGATCAAAACGTGCGCCGCATTTTGCGCATGTTTTTACATGAAGAACAAGAGGCAGTTTTGCAAGTACGATATTTTCAAAAAAACAGTCTTTACAGACGTTATCATACAGTTTTTCAATTTCTTTTCCGCATTTTGGACATAATGTGAGATTCATCAAAGGTCATTTTAGAGAGTTATTACATATAAATCTCTTGTGTTGATGCGATTTATTAAGAATTCTTTAATTTTTCAAGGAAGTTTTCGAGGAATTTTAAGGAAGGTTTCGAGGGGGGTTTCAAGGAAGGTTTCGAAAGGGTTTCAAGGAGGGTTTCAAGGAAAAAGGAATTAAGTCCATTTAAAGTTCCAACACAACGCGCGAAGCGCGCATAACCCATCAAAATGGAAATGAAATATATCACCACACTGCTCATTGATGTGCACAACGCCAGTTAAAATTATTTCAAGTAGTTT
>JAUSPM010000157.1 GCA_030655675.1 Methanosarcinaceae archaeon
TAATTGACTTATTTTGAGAAATGCCTGTAAGAGCATTCCCTTTCTTTTTTGCATTACATTAAACCTTAAAGACCAATATTTGAAAATTTAACTATTAACTATTAACTATTTTCATATTTGAACAGCGCCCCCATTTCAAAAGTATTTGAAACCACAAACCTTATATTTGATTATTTCAATACAATTTGAAATGATGACGACAGATTATCTGATCCACTTATTTACTATAGGCATAGCATCAGTTCAGGAATACCTTGCATTGCATGTTCTCATGTGCTTAGTACCTGCCTTCTTTTTGGCAGGTGCGATCGCATCGCTATTTTCAAAAGAATCTGTATTGAAGTTCTTTGGCGCAGATGCACCGAAATATATCTCATACTCGGTAGCCGCAGTATCGGGAACCATCCTTGCAGTATGCAGTTGCACAGTGCTGCCGCTCTTTGCAGGAATATATAAACGTGGGGCCGGCATCGGACCTGCAACTACATTCCTGTTCTCGGCACCAGCCATCAATATACTTGCAATTGTCTACACAGCCAAGATACTGGGATATGACCTTGGTGCCGCCCGTGCTGTTGTAGCAGTTCTACTATCCATTGTAGTTGGATTATCAATGGCATTTGTGTTTGAGCGGGAAAAAGTTGAACGCAAGAAAATTGCCACGTTCGGGGAAGAAAAGCATAAACATAGCGTTGTAATCTTTGTACTGCTGCTGGCAATTCTCCTTGTAGGGGAGATATTTTCTACATGGACCATGCGGATTGCTGTGCTAGTTCCATTGATCACGATCACTGTATATGCATCACTCAAATGGTTTAGTCGTGAGGAACTTTCCAGTTGGATGAGTGAAACATGGTTTTTGATAAAGCAGATCACGCCGCTCCTTTTGATTGGTGTGTTCTTTGCAGGCATCATTGTAGAGATTTTACCTGCTGAATATGTAATAGCATATGTTGGAGGCAATTCCATATCATCAAATCTTGTATCATCGGTTGCAGGTGCACTCATGTACTTCTCGACATTGACTGAAGTACCGATAATCAATGCCCTCACACTTCTTGGCATGGGTAGAGGTCCATCCCTTGCAATGCTTCTCGCAGGACCGGCATTGAGCCTTCCTAATATGATCGTGATAAGCAGGATAATGGGTGCAAAGCGTGCTTCTGTGTATATTTCTCTTGTCGTGGTCATTGCAACAATTGCAGGACTTTTGTTTGGTTATTTTATAGGATGATATGATAAAAGACAAGGTATATACATAGTAACAGATTGCAATAAATGACACATGGCAATAACAAAAGGTGCTATCTATGAGTGATGAAAAGGATCTTGGGTTTTTTGAGAAATATCTGACGTTATGGATATTCCTTTGCATTGGAATTGGTATTGCGCTTGGTGAAGTATTTCCACAGATCGCAGTCCAGATTGATTCCATGCAGGTGTATCACGTATCCATCCCGATTGCGATTCTCCTGTTCTTTATGATATATCCTATCATGGTTCAGATCGATTTTAAACAGGTAGTAAAAGCAGGCAAAACACCAAAACCGGTTCTTACGACATTATTTGTCAACTGGGCAGTCAAGCCTTTTACCATGCTATTCTTTGCCTGGCTGTTTATGAGTCACGTTTTCGCCCCCTACCTGACAGAAGCACAGGCATCACAATATATAGCAGGCATGATCCTTCTTGGTGTTGCCCCATGTACGGCAATGGTACTTGTATGGGGTTATCTTGCAAAAGGGAATCAAGGGCATACGCTGGTGATGGTCGCAATAAACTCGCTGGTCATGCTTTTCCTGTACGCACCGCTTGCACGTTTATTGCTTGGTATGAGCGACATCATCGTACCGTGGGAAACAATATTGTTGTCTGTTGGTTTATATGTAGGTGTACCACTGGTAGTGGGATATTTTTCGCGAATTTTTCTTCTTAGGAATAAAGGGCATGATTGGTTTGAGAACAAATTCTCACCTACTATGCATAACATTTCAATTACCGCCCTTTTGGTGACACTAATTACCCTTTTCTCACTTCAGGGCAAAGTTATACTGGATGAGCCACTTGTGATCGCAATGATCGCTGTGCCGCTTTTGATCCAGGTATTCTTTATATTCTTCCTTGGATATGGCATATCAAAAGTCATAGGACTATCTTATGAAGATGCTGCACCAACCGCGCTCATCGGTGCATCCAACCATTTTGAAGTTGCAATTGCTGTTGCAGCCATGCTTTTTGGAATCAATTCGGGTGCTGCGCTCGCGACAGTTGTTGGAGTGTTGATCGAGGTGCCTGTGATGCTTGGATTGGTAAAAATTAGTTTACGAACACGACACTTTTTCAAATAATTGTTTAAATAATTCATGAAACTGTTAATAATATCTGATATACACGGCAACAAGGAAGCACTTGATGCAGTACTTGAGGTTGAACACGATGCGATTGTGTGTCTTGGCGACCTTGTGGACTACGGTCCAGCACCGGCCGAATGCATAGACCTCATAAGACGATCAGGTGTTCGCACAATCATGGGAAACCACGATAATGCGGTTGCGTTCAAGGTCGATTGTGAATGTGGAGATACGTATAAGCATCTCTCGATCGCAACCCGCGAATATACCTGGGAGCAACTTGATGATTCTCACATAGAGTACTTGAAGGGTTTGCGCGCGGATATGAATATTACATTTAAAGATGCAATTGTACATTTCGCCCACGGTAGTCCGCGTTCTATGTATGAGTATATTCAACCGAAAACACCGAATAATGAAATATTGGAGATGATACAAAACATGCATGCGGATGTTATTGTAGTTGGGCATTCTCATATCCCGTTTGTCAGGGATGTCGGCGGCGTGAAAATCGTAAATCCGGGTTCTGTGGGGCAATCTCGTGATGGCGATGCGCGCGCGAGTTGTGCGGTGTTTGATACAGAAACGCAGGCGGTGGATATTATTAGATGCGAATATGATATCGATTCGGTCTGCACGCAGATTAGGGAAAGTATGCCGCATGCTGATGAGTTGATTCAGATATTGGAACGAGGTCATTAATTTTTGGAGCAATGCAAAAATGGTGACAATTACAGTTGATGTGGATAAATGCAATGGCTGCGGCGCGTGTGTTGATTCATGTCACCGTAGAGTATTGGAAATAAAAAATAGTTTATGTATTGTAGTGAAACTTGAGATGTGCCGTTTTTGTATGCTGTGTGTGGCAGCGTGTAAACCAAAAGCAATAAACGTAAATGTTTAGATAATTCAGAGATAGTTTTTGGGAGTTTATCTATGGCAAATTGTTCATGTTTCAGTCCGGAACTTGCACAGCAGGCACTTAAAAATAAAAAAAGTGATCTGCACAAGGTTCGATGTCCGGTATGTGGAAAGGAATACACAACGAATCGTGAAGGGAACGAAGTTGTTTGCTTTGATTGTGAAAGATCCAGTAATCATATTATAGTTAATGAGGTGAAAAATATGGGAAAGATGAAAATTGAAATACTTGGGACCGGTTGTGCAAAATGCAATAAGACAAAGGGGATAGTGGAGAAGGCTGTTTCACAAAGCGGAGTGAATGCAGATGTCGTTAAGGTGGAAGATTTTGACAAGATAATCTCATACGGTGTTATGATAACACCTGCTGTGGTCGTTAACGGTGAGGTAAAGGTTGCAGGAAGGGTGCCGAGCGTGGATGATGTTGTTGGGTGGATCACCCAATAATCAAATTTTGTAAAATATACAGGAGAAGTTGATATGGGATTTGATTATAAAAATGAATTAGAGTGGAGCGGCGAGCAGAAGGGTGTTCTTTCACTTGGCGATGGAAAGGACGATATTAAGATTGCAGTTCCGCCGGAATTTGGAGGGCATGAAGGTTTTGTAAGTCCCGAGGATATGTTTGTCGGATCTATGAATGCGTGTTTTATGACCACATTTTTGGTCTTCGCCAAAAAATCAGAGATCGATCTTGTTTCATATAAGTCAAGTGCTATCGGGCATTTGGAAAAAGTCGATGGCAAAAACATTTTCACAAAAATTGTGTTGAAGCCACAGATTCAAGCAAATGCCAGTAATGATGAGGTCATGGCAGTTGTTGAGCATGTCAAGGAGTATTCAATCGTTCTGAATTCCATGAGAACCGATGTTGAGATTGAAGCAACGATCATAACTGAATAATTTAGATGGAGGAAAATATAATGGCAGAAAATTTAAAAATGGCAGAAAATGTAAAATGTTCATGCGGATCTGATAATGTAGGGATTTTTCCCTGTGCAGGTGCATCGAATACGGGTCAGATAAGCAATAAAATCGCGGTCGAACTTTCAAAGAGTGGCGTAGGTACGATGATGTGTACGGTAGGAATCGGTGGACATCGCCCCGGACTTATTAAATCAGCCGAAGGCTGCGACCGCATAATCGTGATCGACGGTTGCCCACTAAACTGCGCAAGAGAGACACTTGAACATGCAGGGATTGCTGTGGATACACATATTGAAGTAACGGGACTTGGTGTCATAAAAAATTATGACCTTGATATTCCGCCTGCGCAGATTAAAGAAGTGATGGAAAAGGTTGTTAAAATCATTTGAATTAATGTTATCATTTCAGTTGAAGTCAAAAACAATATAATGGCCACCGATATAACCGCCGCAGGCGGCATATTCCAATGAAAATTATCTGCGATAAGCAGCACATTTACAATCATTTATTGAGTAAATTGAGATTGTCGGAAAAGTCCATATTTCGAAGTATTTCAACTTATTTAATAAATTTAGTACGGCGCTGCATAGCGTTTTACTTGCAAACATTGATTGAAATGTTCAGATTATCCCACTTTTCCGACAATCTCTAAATTATCAGTCTGCATTTGAAATTTAATGGTAATTGTGAGATATGCCGCCTGCAGCGTTTGACTCGGCATCAAAAAAAAGTGTGGGCTGAAGTTGTTGCCCACATAATATTGTGGATATTCGATATATATAAATTAAAACGTAATCTCCACATCTTTCCTGTCTGCTTCATCAACTTTGAAGAGCTCACTTTTCACATAGTGAAGCATGTTCGCAATGAAGACATAAGGGATCTGCTCTATTCGAATATTGAATGTATTTGTAGAATCGTTATAGAATTCCCTTCTATCAGCGATCTGATCTTCAATGGCGCTAATTCGGTTCTGGAACTGTAAAAATGACTCATTAGCCTTCAGGTCTGGATAATTTTCCGCAACGGCGAATAGGGATTTCAATGCAGATGTCATAGATGAATCTGCTGCGGCTTTTTCTTTAACTGAATTTGCATCCAAAAATGCAGTTCTTGCCTGTGTGACCTGGAGCAGAACACCTTTTTCATGTTCCATATAGCCTTTTACAGAAGCCAGTAACTTTGTCAATTCATCTGTTCTTTGCTTTAGAAGTACATCTATATTACTCCATGATTTATCGATATTATGTTTTAACCTGACCAGACTATTGTATATAGAAATAATATAGCCCACAACTATTACCAGTAGCAATAGAATAACAATTCCAATTATTATACCAATTCCAATTGAACTCACATTAATATCTCCTTTAAATATTCAAATAATTCCTTAAATAATTCAAACAATTCCCATCATAGAAAGCGATATCATAACACCTATTATGAAAAATATGGCACCAAATACAAAGCTACCGATCATTTTCCATTTAAGTGAACCTACAAGTTCTTTTTCACTTTTATCTGATATTATGAAGGTTGGTTCATTTTCACCTTTATGAATAAAAACATCATTCGATGCTTGTGGATTATTTGCAGCAGTTCCCAATAAGAATAGGTTAGCATCTGGTTCAATATATCGTTCATAGTACTTTCGGTCACCAACACGGTTGTTAAAGCTCCAATTCGATTTCTTAACTGGTATAAGTCCCCATGTACCAATGTCAAGGTTAGATTGATTATTGCTATCCCAATTTTTCAATGCATTGCCTATAATCCCGAACATCCCGAAAAGACCTGCTTTTTGCAGGAATATTTTTTTGTCATCAACATTGAAATCAGCATTGATCGGGTTTACATGAACACTTCCGGTTTCGTCTTTTGCAAAAAAGGGAATTCTTTTTTCTCCGGAAGATATGGTATCCCAACTTTTACTTGTTGTAGTTTTTCCATCGGAACCCTTTGATGTATGTTTACGATATTCTTTTATTTCGTAACTATAATATACGCAATCTGTTTGTGAAAAAGGAGTGGTGATGCATGTATCAGCCAAAACATTTCCATGCAGTTCAACCAGACCCATAGCCATTGATCTGATCTTTGAACGCGGTGTATCATTGATCAAGCGATATTTAGACATCACTTTAAACCCATACAAGAATATTACCAATCCAACGATGGCAAATATTATCGAAATTATATATTCTGTTTCAACCATTATTATCTGACCTCGGTTTAAGATAACAATTCTTGTATATTTATGTTTCTAATGTGTAAATTCTTTAAGAATTTAAATGTTTAAATGTTTAAACATTTTAAAATATCTAAAGATCTATGATCTCAACATCCAACGTAGCAACATCAAGAAGCGCAACCGTTCGCCTTCCTGTAAGCACGCCAGATGTTTCGCCCGGATTTATTACCGACGTACCCTTGATATTCATAACTCCGGCATCATGGGTATGTCCCCGAACAACTACATCAAAATTGCCTGATGCCGCAAGTGCATTTACCGCCACTTCATTTGTTCCGTGAAGCAATGCTATGTGCCTGCCATCGATCGTTAGGTCACCAAAGTCGCCGCAAACCTCTGCGCCGAATTCCTCGAACCATTGTTTAAGCGTTATTTTGTCGCCGTCATTGTTTCCAAAGACAAAATACAGTTTTGCATCAAGATTATTGAAAGCGCGTGCAGTGAAAGGAGATACGATGTCTCCGGCATGAAGCACGGCTGTTACTTTCTTTTCATTGAAAAATGCTACTGCATCCTCTATTGCCTGCAAATTATCGTGTGAATCGGACATTAACCCTATCATTTGTGTACCTCATTTTGGAAATGGTATCATAATCTAATAATATGAATAGGAAACATAATATTTATCAAACATGATATCCTTTTCAATTTGTGATTAAAATGAATAAATTAACATTGTTCTTATTTATTATTGGTATTGTTTTGGTCAGTGGATGCACAGACTCAGGCACAGGTAAAAATATGGAAACCGTAAAAGAAGGCGATTACATTACAGTGGATTACATTGGAGCGCGTGAAGATGGTACTCTTTTTGATACATCCATAGAGGATGCTGCCATCGAAGGTGGAATCTACGATCGAAAACGGCAATATGAACCTTTGGGGTTCACAGTTGGTGCAAAGCAAATGATACCCGGATTTGACAAAGGCGTTGTTGGCATGGCTGTGGGTGAGGAAAAAACCCTAACATTACCTCCTGAAGAAGCCTATGACGAATATAACGAGGAACTTATTCTAACAATTAGTCTTGAAGAGCTTGAAAGTGTAGGTATTTTTCCGGCAGTAGGGGACAAGTTAGGCCCACAACAGGTACTTGTAATAAATGTAACTGACACCGAAGTCAAGCTTGACTACAATCATGAGCTTGCAGGAAAGACGCTTATCTTTAAGGTTACTCTTGTTTCGATCGGGCAGGAGTAATTGGATTTCACTTTTTATTATAAAAACTAACAATGGAAAAAGAAGAAAAGATCGTGGCTGTGTTGTTTGCAATGGCAATTTTATCACTTGGAGTAGCCTATGTCACTTTTTTCCAAAGCGATGATGGTAGCATCAGCAACGGCGCTTTACAATTGAATGAACAATCAGCGATCGGTGATCTTGTATATTTCGAAGGAACGATCCTGAACAAGAAATACACATTCACAGGTGACCATTTACTGCTGAGTGTTGACCATGATGATAATGTTGTCACAGTATTCACACCAAACAACAAAGGTGCGGAGGACATTTACAATAGGGTCAATGAGAATGATCTGGTTCGTATACAGGGAACTTTGGATGAGTACCAGAATGAGCTGGAAGTTGTAGTCCAGAATAAGAACGATGTTACAGTATTGTGAATATCGTAATTGATATTCTATCTTTTTCGTATTTGTTCCAGTGTAGAGTCAATTATATAATGTCGCCAGGTGGAATAGGGTAAGACAGATGCTAAAAACTGTGCGACCATCCGTGTGCAGCGCGGCGTTGCCCTGCATGCACATCGAATTTTCAATCGCAGCCAGCGCATTACACAATTTTTAATAGTATATGTTTTATAAACATATAGTTAGAGTTAATTCGACCAGAGGGGAGATTTTTCATGTACACTTTTTGCTAATGATTTCGATTATTCAATTTATTATATATGAAACATGCCGCCTGGCGGCGGTCGCATTGGTTTTAGTTTCAGATAGAATCCTCATATTTGCGCAGTCATTTTAAAACAGCTATACAAATACGAATTATATAGTTCGAGTTGATACGAGCATAGCGAGTATTTTCTCGTAGTATATATTTTATAAATATATAGTTCGAGTTAATCTGAGCGTCAGCGAAGATTTTCTCGGTCCAATATTCATATAAATAGAAATCGGTAGTCATTTAAACAAAAAACACATTCTATAAAATATGAGAGCATGTATCATGTGTGGCGGGGAAGGCACACGACTTCGCCCATTGACTTTTGAACGTCCAAAACCAAGTATTCCTATTTTGAATAAACCTTCTGTTGTACATCTTATCGAGCATATAGCAAAAGAAGGATTCAACGAAATAGTGGTTACACTTGGGTATATGGCTGAAAAGATTGAGGAAGATCTTGGCGATGGAAGTATGTTTGGTGTAAATATTAATTATGTTTACGAACATGAGAAACTCGGCACGGCAGGCGGCATTAAGAACGCTGAAAAATACTTGCGTGATGAACCATTCATCATTTTAGGCGGTGACCATGTGTTGAACCTGAATCTCCGCGAGATGTATCGGTTCCATGAAAAAACTAACGCAATCCTGACAATAGGTCTGCTTTCGATCGATGACCCCCGGGAATTTGGTATTGCAGATATGGATGTCAAAAACAGGATCCATCGCTTTTCAGAAAAACCGGGTGTCGGTGAAATTTTCAGCAATCTGGCAAGTACGGGTATCTACATGTGCGATCCGGAAATACTTGATTGGATACCAAAAGATACAAAATACGATTTTGCTAAAGATGTTTTTCCTGCGATGCTTGCTAAAGGTGAAAAGATCAATGGTTTGCTTGTTAGTGGAGATTGGACAGATGTTGGAAGTGCGACAGCATATCGACAGGCACAGCGCTGGATGCTCGCAGCCCTTCCCGGAACTACCATCGCAGGCAATTTTAGCATGAAAGATGCTCGCATAAAAGGTCCATTGGAAATTGGGCACAATGTGTCAATAGGTTCAAATTCAGCATTGGTAGGACCAATCGTTATTGGAGAGAATACAACGATTGGGGACCGCGTATTGATCGGACCTTATACTGTCATAGGTGCAAACTGCGTGATCAAGAATGATTGCAGAATTCTGTCCGCATACATTTTCAACAACATTATTATTGGCAATAATTCAAATGTGTCAGGTTCAACGATCGACAACGGGACAGTTGTGGGACAAAACTGTAGTCTGGAGAATGGCACAGTAATTGGTCCCCGGGTTGTCATTGGAGATAATACAACAATACATTCAAATGTCAGGATCTGGCCTGAAACTATTATCAAATCCGGTATGCGTGTGAAAACCGATATTATTGATCCGGAATATCATTCATCAAACAATGGTTCCTGATCAGGAACCTGTGGTTTGGACTGCTGCTTATGAATAAATTCAGAAAACTGTTGAACGCATCCCTTTTGATAAGTGCATTTTCGTTAATAGTGGTTCTTGTACTTACTGTAGATTCAAATACAATCGATGCGATCATGGGGGTCAAGTACGAATATATCATCGTAGCGGCTGCTTTGCATGTGTTTTCATACGTAATATGGGGCATGCGCACAAAATTTATGTGTCAGGCTCTTGGACATAACATTGACATTTCAAAATCTACGAAGATCGTGATATCCAGTACACTTGCAGCAGCAGTTACACCTTCATCTGCAGGCGGCGAACCCTTACGGATCCACCTTTTGCACAGGAACAAAATGCCGATTGGGCGTGCTACTGCAGTAGTGATTGGTGAACGGCTTATGGATGCGATACTATTGCTGTCCATGGTGCCGTTTGCCTTGTTCATTTTTAGGGATATGTTGTCAAATTATCAACTGGATGCAGTATTCATAATGGCAGAAGTACTTGTGATTTCGGTGTTTGCATTGATAATATATGGAATGTGGAAACCTGAACAAGCAAAACGACCTGTTCATTTTATTGTTCATCGGATCGCACATATATTTGGCAAAAAAACAGAAACTGCACTTTCCCCTATACTCGCTCGTGTAGATATGGAGATGGATCATTTTCATAATAGCATATGGATGTTTTTGACCGAGGGTAAGAAGGGTTTACTATACGGCGCAGTATGCACCATATTGTTTTGGATCGTGGAATATTCGATGTTGCCGGTAATTTTGATGGGACTTGATCAATACCCCTCACTTGTTGTAGTTTTCGCAGCACAGGTATTGCTTTCGATAATAATGGTAGTGCCTGCAACACCAGGTGCAAGCGGCATTGCAGAGTTTGGAGCAACGTCATTGTTCTCGGTCTTTGTATCCTCATCCCTGCTCGGTATCACAGTTATCGCATGGCGTGCTCTTACTTTTTATATGAATATATTATTTGGAAGTTTTGTGAGTATTAAGATACTCAAGGACACTGACATGATCGGAAAATTGCTTGGTGAGTGACATATTTGAATGACATGTATGTATGTATGTATGTATGCATCTAACATTCAACAAGGTCAATAAGGCAATAAACTCAAGATATCGTGATGTATTTAAACAAATCTTCTCCCATTACATTTTTATTCAAAATATCCTGCTCACTTTCATACGGCGTGCCGCCTAAAATGCTTGCAGCCTGTTTTTTACCAATACCTGGAAGTTCCTGGATCAGTTTTATTGAAGCCTGATTGATCCTGAGGGGATAAGGAATACCTGTAATTGAGCGATGTCCGTGTCCTGTGACCGTCACGTCAATAAACTTGCCGAGGGGGAGTTTATCAGGAATTCCTACAAGTAGTGGATATGATCCTAACTGTCGTCCAAAGGTTATGTGGTCACTGACCTCGCACATGACATCACGAAGGATAGTTCCTGTAGGCACAACTTTTCGTAGCATCGGAAGATCGATGTCCTTCCGCACCATTTCCTTATATCTCATAAATATTTTTTTGTGTTTTTTGACAAGCACATCCTTGCCAAACATGGGTGTGCCGGGAAATGACATAACCTGCCTGATATTTATTCGCCGGACAAGAAGATCTGCATCAAGGACCTTTTTCATAAAATCATAGTTCATCTCAAAGGTATTTTTTGTCTCACCCTGCAATCCATGAACAAAGTTCAAACCCGGCAGGAGTTCAGGAAGCCCATTTTCCCCTCGTTTGCCTCCTACATCATTGATCAGTTTGATCGCTTCGAATACGTCTTCCGGCATTGCCTTCAGATCATTTGCAGCCACAACCTTCGGATCTGCACTTTCCATTCCAAGCGCAGCCACATCACCTGGTGTATGATATTGCAGGATCGTTTTCATGATCGCGCGTGATTCATCAGGATATGCTGCTATTGTTGCCGGATTTACATTATCAAGATGCAATACACGCAACTCCGGTGCAACATTGCGGATGCCACGATAAAGTGATTCTATGACATGGGGGTCTGGCTTTGGAATATCCCCGCCTGTATCGGTTGCATGGTATGTGAACAGATCCGGCTGCCTCCCTATTCGGAAGTATCTTGCACCGGCAGTATAGAGTGCACTGACCTCATCCACAACATCAGCAACAGCACGATAATCAGACGCACCATAAAGTGCTTCTGTGCAAAAAGAACAGTGTAATTTACGCCCGCATCCGCGATATGTTTCCAGTTCGCACATGAGGTGGGGATAATCAGGATGCTGTTTGATGATGAACGCACCATTTTTACTCCAGCGTGCGATCTCATCAACAGTCCTGAATCGGTGAACAACGTTTTCAGGATCACGGATATTTGTTTCGCTTTGCAGCAGGTCATAGACAAATGCTTCAATGTCAGCATGTGCAAGGTTCATATCTTCGACATCGATACCCAATATCTGCGCTGCTTTTCCGCCTTCCTTGCTAAAGCCCAAACGTATTGGTCCGCCAAGTATCTTTGTTCCGGATACGGTGTTGAATATGCTTTCGATCTCACCGGGCGTGATCGGGGATGCACGCAGGTATTTTCCTGGAACGGTCATACCGGCAATAATAATGGTAAGGTCTGCGCTTATTATTTTGTTCTTTGCGATCTCCGGTGATGTGCGCAGTTGGTCGATCGTGAAATAATAGATGTCCTGTTGTGGTATTTTGTGCTCGCGTAATGCGCCTGCTATGTATCTTGGATATGGGGACATATATGGAGGCACACCAAGGCATGCGGGTTCATCCACGTATCCATCAATTATTACAACTTTCATCAGATCACAACAATACTTTTTAATTATATATAATAAAATATCGATAATATACTATAGATTTAATACACTATGTGCAGACACCCTATATTCAACCATTTTGAATTGATTTTCTGTATTTGTCTAGCTGGTATAAAGTTGTGTTGTAGCGTTGCAGATTAATGAGTTGTAAATAAACACGACGCTACCATCCGCGCGTAGCGAGGCACCGTCCTTCACCACTGCCCTGAATACACATCGAAGTTTCAATCGTTGTCAACACATCTGTTTTTGTACGGATTGTTCTACATAGAAACTACGTATTTTGCGAATGCGAACGTATGGTAGGCATGGAACATGCCGCCTACGGCGGGGTTGCTGCATGGGGTTTTAAGTATTTTAAATATGCACCGACATTTCATCAGATAAACAAATACGATTTTCTTTATGAAAGTGTACTTATAT
>JAUSPM010000170.1 GCA_030655675.1 Methanosarcinaceae archaeon
AAATTCTTAAAAGGCGATGTGTCCGGCCTGATAAAACAATTGGAAAACAAAATGGATATGTTTGCCTCCAAACAGGAATACGAGGCTGCAAGCATGATTCGTGACCAACTTGTCGCAATCAAGTCCCTGTCGCGTCAGCAGGTTTCAACTGCGGGTTCGGATGATAGGGATGTTATCGCCGCAGTCTCGGGAGAGAGTGGGATATCCGTACAATTGTTCTATGTGAGGGATGGGAACATGGTTGGCAGGGCTGATATTTCACTCACCAAAGGTGGTATCGAGACTAAAATGCCTGATGTTCTGGCAGAGTTCATCAAACAGTATTATCAGGATTCTCCGGTTCCGCCTGAGATACTTGTCGAATACGAGATACCTGATAAAGACCTTATCACAGAATGGTTGAGCCAGAGATCCGGGCACAAGGTCAATATCAATGTGCCACTGCGGGGACAAAAACGAAAACTTCTGGACATGGCTGCAAAGAATGCAAAGATGTCAATGGAATTGGCGCAACTGAAACCAAAGCCGCACGAAGCCGCACAATTGTCACTTGTTCAATTAAAAGATGTACTTTCATTGGATTTGCCGCCCAGTCGAATTGAGACATTTGATATCTCAAACATATCGGGCACAGATGCAGTCGGCTCAATGGTCGTATTTGAAAATGGAATGCCATCCAAGAGTGAGTATCGGCAGTTCAACATCAAAACCGTGGAAGGGATCGATGATTTTGCCATGATGGGGGAAGTTGTCCAGCGCAGATATGCGCGTCTTCTTAGAGAACATGCTGCTATGCCAGACCTGATAATTGTTGACGGGGGTGCAGGGCAGGTAAGTGCTGCACATGGTTCACTTCTAGAACTTGGTCTGGATATTCCGCTTATTGGACTTGCAAAGAAGTTTGAGCATATCGTAACAACCAAAAAAGGTGCAGGAGAAGTAATAATCCTACCACATACCTCTATGGCACTCAAACTTCTCATGCAAATGCGGGATGAGGCACACAGGTTTGCCGTATCGGCACACAGACGCAAGCGTGCTGCAAGGTTGACACATTCAACACTGGATGGAGTACCTGGTATAGGGACAATGAAAAAACGTGCGCTTCTTGGACACTTTGGGTCGGTTGATGGTATAATGAACGCATCGGTTGAAGAGATGTCACAGGTAGAAGGGATCAGTGTCAAACTTGCGGAAAGTATAACTGAATATTTAAAAAATAGAAATCAGTAAATTACATTTGTACAAACGATACATAAAACTTAATATATATCAAAATCAAATAATAATAACGAGAATGTGAATGGGATTTTATTATGAACAACAATCTAGAATCAAATAATACACAATCATTAACTTGCCGTGGGGAGCAATTTATTATAAAAGGGCTTCTTGACACCATTGAGACTTCAATGGGATATGAAGAAGCGAAAAAAGTTGCCTACACTACAGGATTTAAGATTGGTACAAAACTTGGTACAAAACTTGGAAGTGGGGGTATAGTTGACTCATTTGAACGTTTTATTAATTACGTAACTCCATATTATCAAGTAACTAACCTTGGTATTGATCAGCACCCTGACAGATACAGTGCATCCGTTCGATTTGATGGATGTATTATCCGAAAGATCTTAGGGGAAGGATATGCAAGCCATCCTATTGGATGCAGGATGACACAGGGATATATAGAAGGTGCACTCTCCACAATGACCGGACGCAAAGTTGAAGAACTTGTTTTCGAATCATCTATTGATTCAAACACTTGTGTTGGACAGATCAACTTTTACAACGTGCCTGTTTCCAACCAATCGGCGAGCCAATCAGGAGCACCTAGATTTTTGATCAAATAAACAATATAGTGATTTAGGAGGTATTATTTATGGGGCTAGAACTTACGTTTGGGGATACGACAAGAACTGCTGATATTAGAATGTTACATGACATGGATGAGGTCATCTATGACAAAACATGGCTTGAAGCCGCAGACAATTTTGAATTGTATTACATGTACCGTGACATGTACAAGACCAAAGCCGAATCAGATGAGATCAAGAAACACAACCTCAGGTATGATATCACTGTGATCCCTCCTAATATGCTGGGGCGCGAATATATCAAAACCGCAGGACATTACCATCCAAAGGTTCCGGACACAGATATGTCATTCACGGAAGTTTACCACGTAATTGAAGGGGAAGCCACCTACCTTTTACAAAAAAGAGATGATGGAAAAGTAACAGATGTGGTTATCATCAAAGCACAAGCAGGTGACAACGTGATAGTCCCACCTGATTATGGGCATATCACAATCAATGCATCCGACAAAACGCTCAAGATGGCTAACTGGGTCTGTGGTGAATTCGCATCTGTATATGAACCTATTAAAGAACTGGCAGGCGGAGCATATTACCTTCTTGATTCTGGAATTATCCCGAATCCAAAATATGATGATGTTCCCCCGATCCGTTATCTTCAACCTACTAACTACCCTGAATTTGGTTTCGTGAAAGGGGTAGATATGTATGGTCTTGTGAATGACATAGATAAACTCAAGTTCCTGACATCGCCACAGGATTTTTCAGATCTTTTTAATAAAATATTGGGATAGAATTTGAAAATATACTGGGCGAATGAATCATCCCAATTGACTTTTTTAACCAGATATGAACGAGGATTTATATTGAAGTCCTCCATCATTTTGATTTGCGGATCTGCACACCTATCATCACATCAAGTTTCTGGATAAACTCATCCTTTGCAGCCACAGGAATTGTTGCACCTGCAGCAATATCATGCCCACCACCGGCACCTCCAACTTCAGCCGAAATTTTAGACATTGCTTCTGAAAGGTTCAACCCCTTTCGAATAAGGTCCTGCGTACCGCGTGCAGACACCTTGATACCATCATCCGTGTTTGCAAATGCGATAATAGGAAGGCTGCGATCACTGGTTATTGATGTACTCATGCCTGCGATTATTCCCACTATAGTTTCCCGTATACTTGACCCAGCATCAAAATACTGAAGGTTTTTGAGTTTTGTGAGTCCCTGCTCTTTAACGAACATGAGACCATCTACAAGATTTTTCCTATGCTCGGCAAGTAGTTTACGCGCCTGTTCATATGCATCCCCGCGATTACCCATGCATACTGCAAGCCCAATATCAGCATGGCCGTATCTTGCCGTGGCATTGAGTAATGTGGAGTATTCGGACGCGTCACGCATCTCTGTACCTTCACCTTCTTTTAGCAGTGTATATACCTCACCGATAAGCCGCTCGATCTTGTAGGATGGAAGCCCGGCACTCAGGCAGTATTGAACAAGTGCGGACACAAATTTTTGTTTTTCATCCTGCTCGTATTCAATCCATCGTCTCCAGCTTTCATCTCCGCTAACTCTTGTTACATGTTTGTCTAAAAAGTTCTTACATGCATCTTCTTGTCCTGTAAGTCCCGGAAGATAAGGGTCAGATGCAAATTGTAGAAGTTTGAATACCGGACGTGTTTGTTTGCCAAAAAGTGTGATATCCTTTTCAAATTTTAGGACATTGCTGCTTGCCCCTTCTTCAAGGATAAGCCGATTAATACCTGTAAGATAACCTTTTTTCATGTGCTGGAGATCACCCATTGCCCCAACTATCGCGAGATCGGCAAGGTCGCGATTATCACCAAGTGCATTGGCTAATATGTATGTAGTTCCAGATCCGCTCAATTCATACGAACCGTTTGCACCAAACAAGTGCGGATTGAGGTGGTTTTGCATCTCGCCTCTTGGCTGGTGATGGTCTGCCACAATAGCGTTGATGCCATGCGATTGTATGGATTCGAGCATCCCGCTTCCAAGATCTGTGAATATCACAAGTTTATGATCCTGTTCTGCAAGTTCAGCGATTATCGTATCATCCAGTTGTTTCACAAAACGTGTTGAATAGTCAGTACCCATGCGGTCAAGTGCAGTGCAGATAATGCCTGCTGAAGTGAGACCATCGGCATCAATATGGGATACGACATGTATGGAACTGTGTTTCCTGATCTCCTCTGCACATTGTGCTGC